>NZ_JBFRGE010000053.1:0-45699 GCF_052115185.1 Paenibacillus sp. 2TAB19
GCTGAGCTTCGGAATCAGATTGAAACATAGACTTCTTCATTATTCTGACATTAGAATTAGTGATCCAAAATTGTCCCTTAATCTGTTCATCATCAATAAGAATCGTTAGATCCTTAACTTTAATTTCGGTTTCATCCGTCTCATTCTCACCATTAGACGAGGGTGTAATGGTTTCTTTAATTACATTTTCATCACGCGTATAGGATGACATGGATGGTATCGACTGAGTAACACCACTGTTTTTATCTAGCAACTTTTGCAGTAAATTCACAATCTCGGATAATCCAATAAAAACAAACCCTGAAATTAGACCTGAAATCCACCAATACAAAGCAATTTCTATTTGGAAATCGCCATATTCATCGGTTGCTAATGTAATTCCTGAGATAAAGCTAATAGCAAGTAAAAGTACACCTATTGCCAAAAGGCATGTTGAGATGGTATTTCACATCCTATTCATTCTCCCTTCCTTAACAGGAAATATATCCCTACTAAAACCATAACAAAATTTCATTAGAGATACTAGTTATTTCAATGTCTTTTATTCTGTCACCAACAGGCTAAGCATGGGATGTAATTTCGAGGATACAAAAAAACCGTTCCTTTCGTAAATGGTTGGTCGTACTTCCATCTATCAAGAAACGGTTCTTTAAGAATTAGGGGCTATGATTGGATTTCATCCAGCCTAATGGGCTAAATGAGATCAAAAAAGCAGTTTGATTGGATTTTCTACAGGCTAATGAGGTAATTTAGGCGGAAATGAGCTACAAAGACGGTTTAGGCTGTATGTTATCCAATCAAATGTGCTTGATAGCTGTTCAACTGCCTGTTTGGTTGGACGATTTCCACTCTAAAAAACCAGACCGCTCTCTATTACGCTAGCTTATTCTTTATATTCGATATACAGCGCTTCGGCTGCTTGTCTTGCCTGCTGGCGGGCTTGCTCGACATCTGCGCCGCTGCTCAGCGCAACGGCCATGCGACGGCCAACCTTCGTCTCCGGCTTGCCGAAGACGCGTACTTGCGTGTTCGGTACGGACAACGCCTCTTCTAAGCCGCCAACGGCGAAGCTGCTGCTCTCGCGGTCCGCCTTAAGCGTATAGGAAGCGCCTGGCGACAACAAACGGATTGTCGGAATCGGGTAACCGAGGATGGCACGCACATGAAGGGCGAACTCCGTTAAATCTTGTGTCGCCATCGTCACCATGCCGGTATCATGAGGCCTTGGCGAAACTTCACTGAACAATACGCCGTCCTTCGTAATGAAGAGCTCCACGCCATATAAGCCGTAACCGCCTAGCTCGTCCGTGATTTGGCGGGCGATTGCTTCCGCTTCCTCGATCTGACTCATCGTCATATCATGCGGCTGCCAGGACTCAATATAATCTCCGTCCTTCTGTATATGACCGATCGGCGCACAGTAGCTTGTGCCGGAGACCGAACGAACAGTTAGCAATGTAATTTCCGATTCGAAGGTGATGAAGCCTTCCACAATAATGCGCTGCTTCTTCGCTCTTCCGCCTTCCATCGCATAATTCCAGCAGCCTTCAATATCCGCTTCGGAACGGCATACGCTCTGCCCTTTGCCCGATGATGACATAATCGGCTTAATAACGCACGGGAAGCCTAAAACAGCAGTTGCTTGTCGAAGCTCTTCCAAGGAATCGGCGAACTGATAGGGCGCAGTAGGTAATCCAAGTGTTTCGGCTGCCAAACGGCGGATGCCTTCGCGATCCATCGTCAATCTCGCAGCGCGAGCCGTCGGGATGACGCGATGTCCCTCCTGTTCGAGCTCAATCAGCGTTTCTGTGGCGATCGCCTCTATCTCAGGTACGATAAAATCAGGCTTCTCTTCTTCTATAATACGGCGAATCGCTGCGCCATCCAGCATATCCGTCACATAGCTGCGATGAGCCACCTGCATGGCAGGAGCATGGTCGTAGCGATCGACGGCAATGGTCTCGACTCCGAGCCTTTGCGCTTCAATGGCAACCTCTTTGCCAAGCTCTCCCGAACCGAGCAGAAGCAGTTTACGGGCATTCGGAGATAGCGGTGATCCATACATAATGAGAAAAAACCTCCTGAAAGTAAGCCATTTCCGATAAACCGCGAGATAAAGCACGGTCTAACCGATGTTCGGCTTTTTTCTTTCATTGTGGAGGTTTCTTCATCAAAAATCAACTATAAATGACCAGATTCCTTACAAGAAACGGTACTGCGCCTCAATTAATCCGTTATATACGCCGCGCTTGCGAATTAATTGTTCGTGATTTCCTTGCTCTACAATCTCACCGTGATCCAGCACGATAATGTCATCCGCATGTCGAATCGTCGACAGACGATGCGCAATCATGAATGAAGTACGGCCTTTCAAGAGCGCCTTGAGCGCTTCCTGAATCTTCAATTCGGTTTCGGTATCGATGCTTGCCGTTGCCTCATCCAAAATAAGAATACGAGGATCAGCAAGCAATGCGCGTGCGAACGATAGAAGCTGGCGTTGGCCCATCGAGAGCACATTTCCTCGTTCCTCTACCTGCGTATCGTAGCCATCCGGCAAGCTCATGATGAAATCATGGGCATGAACGGCTTGCGCAGCTTTCACGATCTCGTCATCGGTCGCATTCAGACGGCCGTAACGGATGTTGTCGCGAATCGAACCAGCGAAGATAAACGTATCCTGCAGCACGATTCCGACCTGCGAGCGCAGACTCTCGATCGTTACATCGCGAATATCAATGCCGTCGATCAATACGCGCCCTTGCACCGGATCGTAGAACCGGCAGAGCAGATTAATAATGGTGCTTTTACCCGAGCCTGTATGACCGACAAGCGCAATCGATTGGCCTTCTCTGACGTCGATGGTCACTCCCTTAAGCGCCGGTCTGCCAGGCTCGTATTCGAAAATAATATTATCGAATTTCACTTGGCCCTTAATTTGCGGCAAGCTTCTTGCTTCCTCTTGTTCGCCTACCGTCGGCTCTTCATCGATGAACTCGAAGATCCGCTCGGACGATGCCATAGCAATAAGCAGTTGAGAGTACATTTGGCCTAAGCGGTTAATCGGGTCCCAGAAGTTGCCGATGTAGTTCGCATAGCCGACTAGCAAACCGACTGTGATAACATCCTGCTGAATCAGATGTGCACCGTACCAGAACAGGATGAACGTGCCTATTGCTGCCGTAATCTCAATAACGGGACCGAACGCTTGGTTCAGCGCGGAAGCTTTGTTCCACGATTTTACGTTAACCGTATTCATATGATCGAAAAAACCCATATTGTCTTTCTCTTGCACGAATGATTGCGTAACCTTCATCCCTTGAATACTTTCATTCAAGTGCGAGTTGATACGTGATTGCTTAATGCGCACGTCTTGCCAAGCAAAGCGAATCCTTTTGCGAAGCGAAGTCGAGACCAAGAACATGATCGGAACGGTAATCATAACCGCGAGACCAAGCTTGAAGTTCCAGACGAGCAGGATGATTACGATACCGAACAGCTGCACGCAGTCCATCAATAGGTTGACGACGCCGTTCGTGAACAAGTCCTGCAGCGCATTGACGTCATTCGTTACCCGCACGAGCACGGATCCGGCTGGACGTTTGTCATAGAAGCGGAACGACAGCTTCTGAATGTGCTGGAACAAGTGGTTCCGAAGATCATAAATAACTTGCTGCCCAATAATGTTCGTGTACTTAATCCGATAAGTATTAGAAGCCCATTGTATTACATAAAGGAATAACATAATGCCAGCAATAACAAGCAGCTTAGTAATGCTTGCGGAAGCGCCGTTCTCCGGTTGAATCGCTTCGTCGATAGCGAGAATGACGAGCGCCGGTACGCCGAGCCTCGTCAACGTACCTAAGATCATCATTACGATGACGGGCATCAGCTGTTTCGAATACGGCTTCATATACATAAACAGCCTGCGCAGCTGCGCCCAGTTGAACGGCTTTTCGATCAGCTCGTCGTCTTGATATACGAACCGTTCGTTTTTGTTTTTAGCTTTGGCTTGCGTATGGGAACTTGTGCTCATTATACGGTGCTCCTTTTCTGACCTTGCGCTGTTAAAGCTGAAGCGGCATCGTCTTTCTGTAAAAAGTCGGCATATTGAATGTTGTACGTATCGCGATAAGGACCGTCTACCGCAATCAGATCGGCATGCTTGCCGCGCTGTACGATAACCCCTTTATCAAGCACGATAATTTCATCGGCGTGACGCAGTGAAGAGATCCGATGCGCGATGACAAAAGTGGTACGTCCGGCCATCAGCTCCTTGAAGCCTGCTTGAATCTCATGCTCGGTCTCCATGTCTACCGCGCTTGTAGCATCGTCAAGGACGAGAATGCGCGGATTTTTGATTAACGCACGCGCGATGGCGATACGCTGCTTCTGTCCGCCAGACAAGCCCATCCCCCGCTCGCCGACGATCGTCGCGTAACCAAGCGGCAGCTCCATAATAAAGTCATGCGCCTTGGCCAGCTTAGCGGCAGCTTCGATCTGTTCATTCGTTACATCCTTCACTCCGTAAGCTATGTTGTCGCGGATAGATGCCGAGAACAAGAATGTCTCTTGGAAAACTGGCGCGATTTGGCGGCGAAGACTCGCCACGTCCAAATTGCGGATATCCATGCCGTCAAGTTTAATGACGCCTTGCTTCACGGTGTAAGCCCGCATCAGAAGCTGAATGAGCGTTGACTTGCCTGAACCGGTCGCGCCGAGCATCCCGATGACCGAACCGGCCGGTGCGTCGATGTTGATGTTCGTAACCGCCGGCGATTTGTCCGGATAGCTGAACGTTACATTTTCGAAGCTTACATGGCCTTTGACCGTCTCGTTAGTTACTTCAACCGCGTTCTCGATATTTCTCACGTGTATATGCTCATTGAGAAGCTCCAGCACCCGCTCCCCCGACGCTTTGAATTGCGTGTAGTTATTGATATGGAAGCCAAGTCCCCACATCGGGCCGATAATGTACCAAATCAAGCTGAAGAAGGCAACGAACTCGCCTAGCTTCAATTCTCCGTTAATAACGAGAATGCCTCCTGCTACAAGCAAGATAACGGCGCTCACGTTCGCCACAAGCTCCATTACGGGGAAAAATTTGGCCCATATGACGGCCGCGCCGACTTGGTTCGTCTGATAAGCCTCGCTGCGCGTCGAGAACTTCGATACTTCATGCGTCTCCCTTGCGAACGATTTGACCGTACGGACGCCTGTAATGTTCTCTTGGACCGCAGTCGTCAGATTACTCATCGCTTTGCGCATTTCACGGAAAGCCGGATGAATGTTTTTCTCGAAGCGAAGCGCCGTGAATATGAGCAATGGAATCGTAACTAGCGTTATGAGCGTCAATTGCCAATGAATCGTCATCATCATGATGCCGCCGAACACTACCATCAGCACCATGTTCAAAATCTGTGCGAATCCGAAGCCGACAAAGTTGCGGATCGCCTCTAAATCGGCTGTAAGACGGGACATCAGATCGCCTGTCTTCGCCTTGTCATAATATTGGAAGGACAGCGTTTGCAATTTGTCATAGCTGGCGTTCCGCAATCTGAATGCTACGCGGTTGCCTAGTCTTCCTCCGAAGAAGCCGTGCAGAAACTGCAAGCAGGCTTTGAATGCGACGACGCCTACGACTGTGAACGCAAGCGCGGGCACCAGATCGAAACGTCTAGGCGTAATGACATCATCGATCAGGTATCGCAGCAGGTTGGGATATACAATCCCAAGTGCCGTAGCGCACATGAGCGCCGCGATCGAGGCGAACATAAACTTTCGTTCAGCCCAATAAAATCGTTTTAATTGCCTTAACACGTCCAAGAAAAAACATCTCCCCGTATGCTGTTTTATAAGTATGAGTGAATATTAACAGCATCCATATACAGGGGCAAACAGTATAAAATTGCGTATATTTGATTGAAGTCGCTTATACTCGCGATATAGGAATGCCACTCCGTCAATGCTCCCAAATAGTCTTAAATCGTGACATATATGTGCATATTGCTCCGTTTTTGTATGAAAACACACAAATATAAAAAATGCTATTTCAGACGAATTCAGCGTCCAAAATAGCATTCAGCGATAATTGCGATTGATACGGTTTAGTTCATTGATATTTAGAGATTAATAAGCTGTTGGTGCAGTTCCTTCAACTGCTCGGAATTCGAGCCGCCTTCAAGGGTACTTTGCTTGCCCGCCGCATAAGCTAACATGTCTTCGCGCAGTCTTGTCGATGCTTGTTCGGAACCTGTCTGCCAATATTCAGTGTAGAGCACGTTCCATTCGGATATGCGGCTTGCCATCCAACCGTTCAAGGACGGGGCAAGCACATTTTCCAAGTCTTTGCGCAGATTCCCTTTGCCTTCCCCTTCGAAAAACTGTCTAGGCGATTTGAATCGGCTCCAGAGCCACTTCGACTCGATCTCGCCTGCTTCCCATGCCGCAGCTTCCGGAGGCGTAGGCAGACCATCAGGACGATATGGAATCGCGTCATAGCCCTCTAGAGCCTCTTGCAGCACTCCAGCGCAACGTTCATAGCGCTTCTGCAGCCATGTGTGCACTCCACGTTCCATACGCAGTGAAGTCGCTTGGAGCTCCTGTGACAGTTCCAGCTGAATCAACCGCTGCAATTCGAGCCACGAAGTCCAAATCGCTTTGCGCAGATCGCGTCCATCGTCTTGAAGCGACGCTGGATTGAATGCGAAGTTATAGAACTCGCCGAATCTCTGCTGAATCCGTTTCACGACATAATAGAGCAGCTCGCTAACCTCTTGCTCCAGTTGCTCTGGCGCAGCTGAGGTGCGAAGTGCTGCCAGGTCGCTCTCGCTCGCCGCAACAGCCCTAAGCAAGCCGTTAAGCTCTGCTTCCCGCGCTGCTGCGTCACCTTCCGCACTCTTCACCCAGCCTGCCACGGTAGCCGCAGCACGCTTAAGATCCTGCTCAGCGGCATCGATCGCCAGCTTGCCGAGATCATTCTGGATGAAGGAGAGGAACGCGCCTTCGAAGGCTTCAATGCCTGAACGGCTTAGCAGTTCGGCGTTACCGTCGACTTTGCCGTCAAGAGCCTGCAGGCTCGATACCGGATAAAGCCTTGGATTACGAATCGCATGTTTCGTCAAGTTATCCTCGACATGCGCAAGCACGCCTTCCAGCTCCTCCTGATCCGCAGCCAAGTCGGCGGCATTAACGAGGAAGAACATTTTGTCCAGTTCGAACTGGTCCTTCACGCGTCCAAGCTGCATCAGAAACTGTCTGTCAGCCTGCGAGAACGCATGGTTATAATACGTGACGAATAAGACCGCGTCAGCGTTCTTGATGTAGTTGAAGGCAACACCCGTATGACGGGCGTTGACCGAATCGGCTCCCGGCGTATCGACGAGCACGATGCCTTGCGCAGTCAGATCGCAGTCATAGTACAGCTCGATCTCGCTAACAAAGCAAGAACGCGCCTCTTCGGCTACGTAACGCTCATATTCCGCTTGATCGACTACCAATTGCTGGCCGAGCTGACCTTCATGCTGCTCCCACCCCGCGCGCGCGGCGCGGAGGAAGCTGTAATGCGGCCGTCCGCCCGCTTGAATCTTATCCGGCGACAGCTTATCGATGGCGCGCATGAGCGAGCAGGCATCCGGCAGCTTATCCTCGGATGCCTGCTCGCCGAGCAGCGCTAACGAATAGCGCACGTCGGAAAGAATCGCATCGCGCGTCTTCATGACGACAAGCGCCGTGCCGTGCTGCCGCTCCGCCGTCGGCGGAACGAGACGGTTGATCGCCGCCGTCGTCGGATTCGGTGATACCGGCAGTACCGGCTCGCCGATCAGCGCGTTGGCGAGCGACGACTTGCCGGCGCTGAAGGCGCCGAAGAGCGCTATGGTGAACCGGCTGTTCTGCAGCCGGTTCGCTTTGTCGCGCATCGCATGCGCGGCTGCTGTTAGAGCCGCGTGCGGCTCTAACAGCTCTGCGGCGCGCAGCAGCCGCGTCGCAGCGCTATGCTGCTGCGCGAGTGCGGCGCCGCCTCCGAGCGAGCGGCGCTTCGCGCGAGCTTCGCCGGCAGCAGCAGCAGCCGCAGCCGCGCTAGCCTGCTGCGGCGTTGCGCCGCCGCCGCTTGCTGGCGCGGACGCATCCGCCGCCGCGCCGGAACCGCCTCCGGCAGCCGATACGCTCGGCGCCGGCAGTTGCGGCTTCGCCGCCGGGCTCGGCAGCTCAGCTGCGAGCCTCGCCGCATGCGCGGCAGCGCGCTCCGCGAGCGCTGCCAGCGCCTCTGCGGCGCCAGCTTGCGAGCGTAGCCCCGCAAGCTGCGCCTGCGCCTCGGCGGCAGCGCTGCTGCTCGCTGCCGCCGCATGATCCGCCAGCGCTTCGATAATGCCGAACGCGCGCTGGCGGTATACCCCTTTCACATCCGCGGCAAGCTCGCGGCTATAGATCATCGTATACTCGTTCCCGATCACGGCTCCAGTCTTCACGCGTTCAACGATCCAACCCGGCTCAGGCAGCCACGTCAGCTTCTCGGCCAACTGCGTTTCCAGCTGTTCCGTGTTATAACCGATCCGTTCAGCCGCTTGGCGAAGCAAATGCTTCACATGCCATTCGATAGCAGCGCTAATTAACGAGTTTAGCTCCGCCCGGAACGCCTCGAGACGGCGCTCCTGCTCGGCAGCCGTCTTCGCTCCTGCGAACAGCAAACCCGCCTTGAAGCCCGGCTTGCGGCTCTCCAGGAACGTCTGCGCTAGATCACGCAGCCCCGCTGGCGTAATATTCGCGTTATCAAGCACCTTCTGCAGCTCTTGGCGAAGTTCAGCGCCGAACATTTCCTTCTGCTCCTGAAGCGAACGAATGCGCTTCGTCAACCCGTCCATTTCCGACTTAAGCTGGCTAAGCGCTTCTTCCCCGCCAGCCTCCTCTGTGAGCCGTTCTCTTTCCGGCCCCTGCTGCTCCTGCATCCACTTCAAGTGGCCCTTGACGAGATGTCTAAGCGACGCATCCACGCTATAGGCACACAGCGGCGCTCTAAGCTCGGCAAGCTGCTTAAGCAGCACGAGGAGCTTATCCCATTCCTGATGCGGATGGCTCGGTTCGCGCAACGACAAATAAACGATCCCTGCCGGCTCAAGATGCCAAGCATGGAACGCTTCCTCTACGCTTTTGCGATAGCTCTCGAACGACAGCTCGCGATCACGATGCTTATCAATTTGATTAACAATAAAGTATAAGGGCTTGCCCCAGTCCTTAAGCTGCTTCGCAAATGCGAAGTTAATCTCAGACTGGACATGATTATAGTCCATTACGTAGAACACAACGTCTGCCAAATGAAGCGCCGATTCCGTCGCCATCCGATGCGCGTCATCCGTAGAATCAATTCCCGGCGTATCAAGCAGCACCGTATGGTCGCCAAGCGTTTCGCTCGGATAAATAATGGACACCGACGTGAACTGCTCGCCGTCTACGCAATATTTATCAAGCTCATCAATTCGAACCTCAGCCTGCGAGGTGACGCCGTTCTTGATCGTCTCCACAGCGGCGTAAGCTCTGTCTCCCCCGCGGATCGATACGACATTCGCGCTCGTCGGGATTGGACTTGATGGCAGCAGCTTCGTACCGCATAGCTTATTAATAAGGGTGGACTTCCCTGCCGAGAAATGTCCGCAAAAAGCGACAGTAAGCCGACCTTCGGTCAGCTTACTGTTCAGCTCCTGCACTTGCTGTGAATGTTGCCTATCTCCTGCAGCAGCCATATCGCCGGCTGCACTCGCAATAGCTCCCGCTATGCTCTGCACAGTCATTTCAGTCATTGTTCTGCTCCTTACACTGCTTCCTCTTCGTCAGATGGCAAGCAAATTTCGAACACGTTGCCGTGCTGCAAAATCATAATGTTGCGCGCCTTCTCCTTCATCACGACAACCTCGGGTTTAATGCGCATACGCTCGATGTATTGTTCAGGCACGTCGCCCGAGCCGCTGACCGTAATGCCTTCAACGACGATGTCTTCGTTTTCTTGCGGAGGCGCTTCAAGCACCTGCTCGTAAATATCGGAGAAAAGCTCAAAATTGTTTGTGTACACGGAAATACATTTCATCCTTATCATCCCCTACCAGCTATTTTCAGTTCAGCTTTATTTTTCGTTTTATTGCCAGCCTTCATACGCTGCTTGCCTTCCTTGCACATATCAAGCAATGGACAGATCGGGCATTGCGGATTTTGAGCTTTGCAATGATAGCGGCCGAAAAAAATGAGCCGGTGATGCGTCACCGTCCACTCCTCTTGCGGAACAAGCTTCATCAGCTTCTTCTCGACCTCAAGCACATTATCGTCTAGCTTAGCTATGCCTAAACGTTTCGATACACGATCCACATGCGTATCTACCGCGATCGCTGGTACATCGAAGGCATTGGACATGACGACGTTAGCCGTCTTCCGTCCTACACCTGGCAGCTCGGTCAAGCCTTCATGGCTTGCCGGCACCTCACCGTCGTATTTATCGATCAAAATGCGGCTTAGCTTCTGGATATTGGACGCTTTACTGCGAAACAGACCGATTCGGCGGATGTCCTGTTCCAGCTCCTCCAGCGGCACGCCTAAGTAATCCTCAGGCCGCTTATACTTTTGGAATAACGATACGGTTACTTTATTTACCGTTTCGTCCGTACACTGCGCGGACAATAGGACGGCTATCGTTAGCTCGAACGGATTGCTGTGATTGAGCTCGCAATGAGCATCCGGAAACATCTCAGCAATGATGTCCAATATATGACGCATTTTCTGCTTCGCATTCATCGTCCTCTCTCCAATCTAACACTATCGTTCAAAGTGTAGCGAAATTTGTCACGCTTAGCAACCGCAAACAGCCACTTTCTATAAAAAAAACTGCCCCGTAAGGCAGTTTTTTCACGAAACATCCTAATTTAAGCCTTTATTCCCTTGCTTTAGTTCACGCGGATAGCGGTCGGCAGCAATCCTACATAAGAAGCCGTAATCGAGCTGCCTACGGAAATATTGCCAATCGTCGCTTCCTTGCCGTCCTTATCCGTTAGCGGCAAGTCTTTGATCGACAGTTCGAACGCGCTTCCCGTTGCCGGCTGCACGCGAATCTTCTTGTTCATGATATCAATCACTTGAACGGTATAAGTCACATCGCGATGCGCTTTAATCTTAATGACGCTCTCTTGCGTCGGATTAAGCTCGACTGTGATGAGGTCATCCTTCTTAAGCTGAGCGAGAGGCGTCGTATTCGATCCCGGCGTCTCGACATAGTTGGCCGAGTATGGAAGCGTAAGCGTTGCTCCCGTATCAAGCTTGAGTTTTAACTCGTAATCAAGCGTATCGATCGACACGAATTTACCCGTATACGACGTTACGATTTTAATGGAAACGACTTTGTCCCCTGTATAGGACAATATCACTTGCGTGCCTTGCAGCAGCAAGTCGTAAGAGCTTTCGACCGAAATGAACGTGCCATAGAAGTCCACTTTCGTCTTGTCCGTAAGGTAGAGAGACTTCGGATTTTTGCCTTCCGCGTCGACGATCGTAAGCAGCTTCATGTCTTCGACGAAGCTGGCGATCTTAGCTTGATCCAGCACTTCAACCTTGCGGCTTTCGACCTTGATTTTCGTAACCTGCTCGTCTGCGTTTAACGTAAGCTCGACTTGATCCGTTTCTTTCAGCAGATCATCCAGCGCAGCCTCCTTAAGGCCTTCGATCTCGACTTCAACCTCTTTGGCAAGATATTTTGTGGAGAGCGAGCTGCCCTCTTTGATCGTGATAATCTTGCCGTCCGTCGAGAAAAACAATCCCTTCACCGTGTTTTGGCTAGCGACGGGAGCAGTTACGATTTTGACCACCAACGGCTTGTCGCGGAACGAATCCTGCACGATGCTGATCGGGCTGTCGGCTTTCAGATCGCTTAGCTTCACCGGAGTGCCCGCTGTATCTTCTACGATGACCGAATCGTTGTAATCGAATGGTACCGGGACTTTGTTGATCCATAAATATATTTTTTTCTCGTCGGCCACGTTGCGCAAGAAGGTTCCGGCTACCGTCGTCGTATGTACCGTATCGCTTTTCACTTCTACGTATTTCGCAACGCCGTCCTTGGCAATGACGGTAATATCGCCGTACAACAACAAGTTGGACTTGCTGATCGGCACCGTATTCTTGTACGTGTAATAAAGCGTGTTCTCATCCAGCGCATACGAAGTTTCAACACCGTTCTCGTATACCGTCAGTGAAGAATCGGACAGCTTCGAAACGATACCGCTCGTCTGACCTTCGTAGTCAACTTCAAATTGTGCTTGCGCGAAGCTAAGAATCGTAGCCAAGCTTGCCCGCGTAATATTCGCTTTCGGCTGGAACGTTGTCTCCGTTACGCCTTTGACGAGCTCTAGCTCGACTGCGGCGTTTACATAGCCCAGGTATCGCGAATCGATCTGGCCGCCATCGGTGAACGAGGATGGGGTATTTTTTAATCCGTCAGCCAATCCTGTTTTGCCGATCGCTTTAATAATGAGTTTTGTAACCCATTCCCGCGAAGCAGGTTTCGTACCCCATGGCGTTCCGGGAACGTTGGCCGCTTGCGACATTTCGGAAGTATCAAGCAAACCTTCATTGAAGGCTACCAATACGTATTTTTTGAAACTGTTGCTGACGACGAACGAATCGTTAAACTCAATAACGGCACTCGGATCGTTGTCTACTTTGTCCATAAGTCCCGCGAAACGAAGCGCCATTAGGACGGCTTCTTGCTGGGAAACGTCTTTGCTGGGAGCGAAGGTGCCATTCGGGTAACCCGAAATAATGTTCTGCAGCGCAAGCTTGGCGACATGCTTCTCCGCCCAATGGCCGCTGCTAATATCGCTGAAAGGCGTGTTCAATCCATTGGCAGCAGCGTAAGCTGCATGTGGAGCAGCCGCATATCCTCCGCCAAAGGCAAGTGATAAAGCAAGCGCCCCGATCACTGCTTTTTTCCCATTAATATGAATTGGCATGTATAAGTCCCCCTATAGTTATGCTTAAGCCTTATATTATTTGCGGTACGGATGCTCGAGCTCGACATGGCCCATTAGAGTCTCCAACGCTTCACCGTCTACTAAAATATCGACTGCATCTACGAAGTCGAATTGAAACAGCGTCTTGGTGAGCGACTCGATGGCAAGAATCTCGCCCGGTCCTCCCAGCCTCGCTTCATCAGGAAGCAGGATATCGACGGTTGCAAGACCGTCCTCCAAGCTCACTTTGTCGAAGCTGATCGCCTTCCATAAGGAAATCTCTTCTGCGCCGCCGTCCTTCTGAAGCTCAGAAAGCGTTGATTTCACTAGAGCCAGCTCATCGTCGCCATCGCTCAGTTCAATCTCGACTTCGCGTGCTGACGTTTTCGACAATTCGGAATCCGTCGAATACACCGAAATCGTTCGCTTCACGGCAATCGATTGTTCCTCAGTCGGCGGGGTAGTTGCTCCGGACATATCATTGCCAGATGGAAGATTGTCCTGTCCCCCGCAGCCAGTAATCGTCAATGTTAATAGAAAGGCAGCCAGCAGCCCTCTTGCTTTGACATTCGTCATACGACTGAACACCTGCTTTCTATTTCAATTTGAAATATTCCTTAATGCCGGCTACTAGCTCGGCTGCAATCCGATTCTGGACAGCATCGTCATAAAGTAATTTCGCGTCTGCCGCATTCGATAGGAACCCTGCTTCTACAAGCACGGCCGGCATCGTCGTCTCCTTAATGACTTTAAACGCTTCCTTCTTAACGCCGCGGTCTTTGAGTTTCGTACCTGCTATCAGATGCTTGTGAATGACCTCCGCCAAGCTCTTGCTGTTTTCGCGGTAATAATACGTTTCGGAACCGGTAGCGCTGCTGCCCTTCAGGCTGTTGGCATGAATGGAAATGAACATGTCGGCCTTCAGGTTTTCGGCGAACGCGATCCTCTCCAGCAGTGTCGGATACGTATCGCCCGTTCTCGTCATATGAACCTTTATCGACTTCTCGTTCGCCAAAAGCTTCTGCATCTTGAGGGCAACGCTCAGATTAAATTCCTTCTCCCATCTGTTCAGGACGCTTTGGGCTCCTGGGTCGCTTCCGCCATGACCGGCGTCAATAACAACATCATACACGTTATCCGTGACCGGAGGCTGGGGATCTACGGGAACTTCTGGTTCCACAGGAACTTCTGGTTCCGGGTCTGTCGGCGTCTCCGGCTCAGGCGGTACTTCGCCAGACGGCATGAGATCAATTCGGAATTCTCCAACACCTTCTGTCATGATATAACCCGTATCCGCGTTCACATCAAGCACAACTCTCGCTACGGTAGGGCTATTGGAGAAGATCGAATAGCGATAGCCCGTAATTAACGGGTTATCCGTTACTTCCGCTTTCACTTGACCGTTAGCCAGAGTGGCTGCGAGATCGGAGGAATAGCTCGTATTCGGGAAGTCGAGTACGATTCGCTTCGGATTATCGAGAACTTGCACCTTATTAGGCTTGGACGATCCTTCGTAATTGACGATGACGCCGCCAATACCGTCGAAGCCTACTCCTGTAATCCATCCTGTCGGGCCTTTCGGCGGTTGAACGATATGTACTTCCTTCGTGTCTGCCTTCCACTCGAATTCAAGTCCGAATTGCTCGCCAATGAAACGAAGAGGAACGAGCGTCGTTTTATTAACGATGACCGGCTTCGTTTGCATTTGAACCACTTGATCGTTTACAAGTGCAGCATCGTTATTAATAGCAAGCATAATAACTTTGCTTCCGTCATTGATCGTAACTGTTTTGGTCGTATTGTCCCAATCAACTTGGAAACCAAGTCCTTCCGATATGACCCGGATAGGGACGATCGTAGACTCGTTCACAATCTGCGGATCAGCGTCTGGCTGAAGCAGCTGACCGTTCAGATACAGCTTTGGAACAGCTTCGGCAGCTTGTCCTACGCTAGCAAACATCGTGAACAATACGGACATGAACAATAGAATGGTTACAAATTTCTTCATTTTCCACCTCGATGACTGAATTGCCCGCATCGAATGTGAACATTCGACTTTTACAGACGCAAATATAGACGCAGCTTGTCAGAAAAAGTTGCGTTTAGAGGAAAAAAGAGGACAATCGCCGTTGCCGGTAATTGTCCTCTTATCATTCAAGCGTTACACTAGCCGAGACGCGCTGCGTGCTTCTGCTCGTAAGCCGTAATCAGCGATTCATGCTGAAGCGTCAAGCCGATATCGTCGAGACCTTGAAGCAGGAACTGACGACGGTGCTCGTCAAGCTCGAAAGCGATGCTAAGGCCATGTTCGTCAGTCAGCAATTTGTTCTCAAGATCGACCGACAGCTTGTAGCCTACATGCTTCGCAGTACGCTGGAACAAGTCTTCCACTTGCTCTTCGCTAAGCTTGATTGGCAGAATGCCGTTCTTGAAGCAGTTGTTGTAGAAAATATCAGCGTACGACGGCGCGATAATGACTTTGTAGCCATAATCGAGAATCGCCCACGGCGCATGCTCACGGGAGGAGCCGCAACCGAAGTTCGCACGGGAAATGAGTACGGATGCGCCTTCGTAGCGCGGTTTGTTCGGTTCGAACTCGGCATTTACTTCGCCGCTTTCATGGAAGCGCCATTCGAAGAAGAGAAACTGTCCGAAGCCGCTGCGCTCGATGCGCTTCAAAAATTGTTTAGGAATAATAGCGTCAGTGTCGACATTGACCCGGTCGACCGGGGCGACGATGCCTGTAAGTTGTTTAAACGGTTCCATACCTAGAATACCCCTCTCTCGCGTTCAATTAGTTCAACACTTCGGTTTTGATTTCCCAATCGCGTACGTCTGTGAAGCGTCCGTTAACAGCTGCAGCGACAGCCATAGCCGGCGATACAAGGTGCGTACGTCCGCCGCGGCCTTGACGACCCTCGAAGTTACGGTTGGAAGTCGATGCGCAGCGTTGGCCTGGTTTCAATACGTCCGGATTCATCGCCAGACACATCGAGCAGCCAGCATCACGCCATTCGAAGCCCGCTTCTGTGAAGATTTTGTCGAGGCCTTCCTTCTCCGCTTGAATCTTAACGCGGCCGGAGCCCGGTACGACAATTGCCGTTACTTTCTCGCTTACTTTGTAGCCGCGAGCGATCTCTGCTGCAGCGCGCAAGTCTTCGATACGGCCGTTCGTGCAAGAGCCGATGAACACATAATCGATTTCGATTTCCGTCATAGGCGTGCCTGGTTTCAAATCCATATACTCAAGCGCAGCTTCTGCGGCTTTGCGCTCATTCTCGGTAGGAAGGTCAGCAGGGAATGGTACTTTTGCCGTAATGTTAGTACCCATACCCGGGCTCGTTCCCCAAGTTACTTGCGGGATCAAAGCGTCAACGTCAAAGTATACAACCGTGTCGTATTCAGCGCCCTCATCCGTCGTCAGTTGTTTCCAAGCCTCTACTGCTTCTTCATAGTTCGCTGGCGCGTATTCGCGGCCGCGAAGGTAGTTGAACGTCGTTTCGTCCGGTGCGATCAGACCTGCGCGGGCGCCGGCTTCGATCGACATGTTGCAGACCGTCATACGTTCTTCCATTGTCAGGCTAGTGATCGCTTCGCCCGTATACTCGATTACATAACCTGTTGCGAAGTCCGTGCCGCCTTGAGCGATTACGCCGAGGATCATGTCCTTCGCCGTTACGCCAGGCTTGCGCGTGCCGTTGAAGCGAATTTCCATCGTCTTCGCTTTCGATTGCTGCAAGCATTGCGTTGCAAGAACGTGCTCAACCTCGCTCGTTCCGATACCGAATGCAAGTGCGCCGAATGCGCCGTGCGTCGAAGTGTGGCTGTCGCCGCAAACGATTGTTTTACCCGGATGCGTCAAGCCAAGCTCAGGTCCCATAACGTGAACGACGCCTTGATCGATGCTGTCAAGATCGAACAGCTTAACGCCGAAGTCTTTACAGTTCTGCGTCAGCGTATCGATCTGCTGCTTCGAGATCGGATCGCTAATATTGAACCGGTCTTTGGTAGGTACGTTGTGATCCATCGTTGCGAATGTCAGGTCAGGACGGCGCACTTTGCGGCCCGAAAGGCGAAGGCCTTCGAACGCTTGCGGCGATGTAACCTCGTGCACAAGCTGCAAGTCGATATAAATTACGCTCGGCTTGCCTGTTTCTTGATGAATGACGTGATTATCCCAGATCTTCTCAAACATTGTCTTTTTCGTCATTATGCTCACCCCATCATTTACTTGAATCTTTCTGCTCTGTTAACTGAACCTATCATAGCATTTCTTTCTTCATTGAACCAAGATATAATATCTATAACGTCTATAGGTAATAACTATAATGGAAATAATGTTTACAACTTTTACAATCGAAAGTAGGAAATGACCATGGAGCTTAGACAATTGCAATATGTCATTCAAATTGCTATTGAAAAAAATTTCTCGAGAGCGGCCGAGAAGCTGCATATCGCGCAGCCTTCTCTCAGCCAACAGCTATCCAAGCTGGAGCAAGAAATCGGCGTATTATTGTTTCGCCGTACGACGAACTCTGTTGAGCTCACGCAAGCAGGACAAGTGTTCGTTAATAAATCGCAATCGATACTTGATGCCGTCGAGCAATTGAAGCAAGAGATGGACGACATGGCTCAGATGCGCCGCGGCCGCCTCGTCGTAGGTACGCTGCCGATAACCGGCTCTCATATACTTCCGCTCGTCCTTCCTGTCTTCGGCGCTCAATATCCGCAGATCGAGGTTGTGCTCGTCGAGGATACGACGTCAAAGCTTGAACAATTGACCGCAAGCGGCGGTACCGACTTAAGTCTGCTTTCGCTGCCGCTGATCGATGCGTCGCTGTCCTGGGAGCCTTTTTTAGAGGAAGAAATATGTCTAGCCGTCCCCCCCCATCATCAGCTTGCGAACCGACAGGAGCCCATCGACATTAGTGAATTGCAGGAAGAGCCGTTCATTGTCCTCAAGCGCGGACAGGGCTTCCGTCAAATAACGGTAGAGCTATGCGAACAATCCGGCTTCACGCCTCGCATCGTATTCGAGAGCAGCAATATGGAGACGATCCAGTCGCTCGTAGCAGGCGGCATGGGCATAGCCTTCGTTCCGCAGATGCTTACACGGCCCAAAGGCTCGGAATTCGCTCCCGCCTACCTCTCATTCACGACGAAGCCGACTCGCACCCTTGTTATAGCGAGCCGCAAAGGCCGTTATTTGTCCAAGGCTGCTGAAGCCTTTATTCGAACCTTAAATAAGACATTAACCAATTACCGTTAATTATTCGTTGTAAAGCGCAGGTCTGCGATCCTCGAATACGGGGATTTTGTTTCTTACCGTATCGACTAACGATAAGTCGATGTCGGCATACAGAATCGTTTCTTCCTCGCCCGCTTCGGCGATCGTCTCGCCCCATGGATCAAGCACCATCGAATGACCGAAGAAACTCGTATCTCCGCTCTTGCCCATCCGATTGCAGGCAATGACGAACATTTGATTCTCGATTGCGCGCGCGGTCAGCAGCGTGCGCCAATGATGCAGGCGCGGATGCGGCCATTCCGCTGGCACGAACAGCAGCTTCGCGCCTTGCAGCGCCAGCTTCCGCGCAAGCTCCGGGAACCGAATGTCGTAGCAGATCATCATACCGGCTTGCTCGCCCTCGATGGTGAGCGATCCCGGCTTGTCTCCTGCCTGCAAATACTTCTCTTCATCCATAAGACGGAACAGATGAATTTTGGAATAATCCCCTGCTGCGCTGCCTTCACGATCGAAGGCGTACGTAGTGTTGTAGACGCCGTCCGATTTCGCCTCTGCGATCGAACCGGCAACAATATGAACCTGATGCTCTTTGGCGAAGCTTGAGAGCATGGCTTTCGTGCGCTCCCCGTTTTTGTCAGCAAGACTTTCAATTTCAGTAAGCGCGTAACCGGTATTCCACATTTCCGGGAACACGATTACATCAGGTTTCTTTGCCCCAGAAACAGCCTCCTCCAGCATTTCCTTCAACCTGCCAAAGTTTGCCTCCGGATTTCCCGCTTCTATATTCATTTGCAGCAAAGCAAGCCGCAACGCCGTTGTCATATCCGCTTCCTCCAGTTACATCATTATTTTCCCTAATGATACCCTCTCATGGTTCAGTGTCAAGATGGGAACGTTATGGATACAGTCCTAACTACTATGCAGTCAACAAAGGAGAATTGCCCATGTGGCTCAAACGAGCAACGATCATGCTAATCGCATGTTTCGCAATGATCATGGCAGGCCAATCCGCATCCGCGTATGTATTTGACCCTGCTCAGAGTAATAACGAAACGTTGTCTGAGATTGAACAAAAGCCCGTGCAAGTATTTGATGTCGCTGCCGGCAAAGTCGTCAAGACGATAGCTAACGATGCCAGCTTTCAGAAGATGGCTGCTGATTGGGTTGGCTCCATTACCGACCTTGCTCCCCAACTGTCGGCTGATGAGAGCTGCGGCTATGTATACCGAGTACCGCTAACGAAACCCGTTACGATTAAGGTTAAGGAGATTTCGGTATCGACAGCCGATCTTTTCTTATTTTATTGCAAAGACAAGCCGCCGCTTCTGCTCGCATTTGACGAGAACCGCAAGCCGTTCTTATTTTTAGTCAAAGCCGACATTAAGCCATTTATTCAAAAAGTAGGAATCCCGGCTCTCCCGTAAGGCTTATATCGCATCTAATCGAACAGGCTCGAAGCGACCGCTTCGGCCTGTTTTTTGCTTCTCTTCATGATCCATTCATGCTACATTATTAAAATATATGAAGTATTAATCAGGTGGAGTGAATCGAATGGAAACAAATATCGGGCAACAACGCATTGAGCCTGCGGAACGTATGAAAGTGCTTCCGACGCAATTTTTCGCCAAGCTGGTTGGCAAGGCGAACGCGCAAGCCGCCAAAGGCCATGATGTAATCAACTTGGGACAAGGCAATCCGGACCAGCCGACCCCTTCCCATATCGTAGCGAAGCTGCAAGAGTCAGCCGCGAACCCTCTTTATCATAAATATCCTCCTTTCAGCGGCTACGCCTTTCTGAAGGAAGCTGTCGCCAAGCGATATAAGGAGGATTACGACGTCGATGTTGATCCAGCCACTGAGGTAGCAATTCTATTCGGCGGCAAGACCGGACTAGTGGAAATTAGCCAATGTCTGCTTAATCCTGGCGATGTATGCCTTGTACCGGACCCCGGTTATCCGGATTATTGGTCTGGCGTTGCGCTCGCAGGCGCCGAAATGTCGTTTATGCCGTTAACGGCGAATAACGATTACTTGCCGGATTACAGCGCGATAACACCGGATATCGCAAGGCGTGCCAAGCTGATGTTCATGAACTACCCGAACAACCCGACAGGTGCAGTTGCAACCAGCGAGTTCTACGCGGAGACGGTGAAGTTCGCCGCAGAGCAAGGAATCGTCGTCGCAAGCGATTTCGCGTACGGGGCAATCGGATTCGACGGCAAGAAGCCGATCAGTTTCTTGCAGACGCCTGGCGCTAAGGAAGTCGGCGTAGAGTTTTATACGTTGTCCAAGACGTATAATATGGCAGGCTGGCGCGTAGGTTTTGCAATCGGGAATGCGCAGATCGTATCGCTAATCAACTTGATTCAGGATCATTATTATTGCAGCCTGTTCGGCGGCATCCAAGAGGCGGCTGCTCTTGCGCTTACCGGTCCTCAAGACTGCGTAGTCGAATTGACAGCTAGATATGAGAGCCGCCGTGAAGCGCTGTTCTCTGCGCTTGAGCTGATCGGCTGGAAGGCCGCTCGTCCCGGCGGCTCGTTCTTCTGCTGGCTGCCTGTGCCTGAAGGACATACGTCGCAGTCCTTCGCCGATCTTGTCCTCCAGGAAGCAGACGTTGTCGTCGCGCCGGGCATCGGCTTCGGCGAGCATGGCGAGGGCTTCGTGCGCCTCGGATTGCTGACAAGTGAAGAACGGCTTCAAGAGGCTGTCTTCCGCATAGGCAAGTTAGGTCTGTTCTAAGCTCCGCTAATTGCCTGGCATGCCGTTTGCCTTGCTTTACAGCGCGCCGCGAAACATGATATGCTAAGTTCAATTGAACACGAAACGTGATGACGGGACCAGTAAGCGAGATCAGGTCGTGAACAGAGAGTAAATTCCGCCGGGCTGTAAGAATTTACCTCGACCCCTTGCCGAACCTACCTCCGAGCGGCCGGCGATTGCCGGACAGCGCCTTCTGTTACAAGGCTTAAGCTGGATGTGCCGACGAAGACGGCCGTCAACAAAGGTGGTACCGCGGAAGTTTAGACTTTCGTCCTTTATGGACGGAGGTCTTTTTTGTTTTTGTTCAAATATAGGACGACAACCGTTTACGCTTGTTGATTCATGAATCATAATCGGGGAAGTGATTTTATTATGTCCGAACGAATTGTTGTTAAGATCGGCAGCAGCTCTCTCACGTCCGAGGAAGGCGGCTTGAACAACGAGCGGATCCATTATTTTGCCTCGGAGCTAGCTGCTCTACATGCGAGCGGTCACAGCGTTATGCTCGTTACATCGGGAGCTGTTGCGGCCGGATTCCGTCAGATCGGATACGCATCAAGGCCGAAGGCCGTTCATGAGAAGCAGGCGGCTGCGGCCGTCGGCCAAGCACTGCTTATGCAGGCTTATCAAGAAGCTTTCAGCAAGT
This sequence comes from Paenibacillus sp. 2TAB19, assembly GCF_052115185.1. Classification (NCBI taxonomy): domain Bacteria; kingdom Bacillati; phylum Bacillota; class Bacilli; order Caryophanales; family Paenibacillaceae; genus Paenibacillus; species Paenibacillus sp. 2TAB19. The sequence continues at coordinate 21,638 of NZ_JBFRGE010000053.1, forward strand.
ACGGTATGGTCGCTGCCCAAATCTTGCTTACACGCGCCGATTTCTCCAATCGCAGGCGCATTCAGAACGCTCTGATGACGCTTGAAGAATTGCTGCATAAGCGAATTATTCCAATCATCAATGAAAACGATACGGTAGCTACAGATGAGCTGGTGCCCAAGTTCGGCGATAATGACAATCTGTCTGCTCTTGTAGCTGCTATGGCGAAAGCCTCCAAGCTGCTCATCATTACGGACATGGACGGCTTGTATACCGAGGACCCTCGCAAAAACCCGCAAGCGGTCAAGATTGAGCGCGTCGAGCAAATATCCGAGGATATTATGAAGCTTGCCGGCGGAGCAGGCTCGTCGGTTGGCACAGGCGGCATGCGCTCTAAGATTGAAGCAGCCCGCATTGCCATGCGCGGCGGCGTCCCTGCCTTCATCGGCAAGGTGCAGCAGGAAGGTGATCTTGCGTTAGCCGTTGGCGGCAATGGACGAGGCACGTACTTCGACACGAAGCTGCATAGTCTTCCAATGAAGAAGCAATGGCTTGGCTTCCATTCGATGCCGCAAGGCCGGATCACGGTTGATGACGGCGCCGTTACCGCGCTGATCAAGGGCGGCAAGAGCCTCCTCCCTGCCGGGATAACGGCAATTGAAGGCGAGTTTCATTCTGGAGACGTCGTAGAGGTTGTCACGCCTCAAGGCGAGACGATCGGACGCGGCGTCATTAATTATGAGGCTTGGCAAATCCAAGCGGTCGTCGGGTTGTCGACCGAGGAAGTGAAGCGCCGGGTTGACGTCGGAAGAATCGAAGTCATACATCGAGATGAATGGATTACGTTATAACCATAACGATTCATAAAGGAGGCACATTGAAATGTTAAGTGAAGTGAGACAGAAAGCTACGCTTGCGCAGACAGCCGCGAGCACAATGAATAATCTAACAACCGAGCAGAAGAATGAAGCGCTAGCGCGTATGGCCGATCGGTTAATCGCTGAGAGCGAGGCCATCATTGCGGCGAATGGTCTTGATCTGCAGCGGGGACGGGATCAAGGCACCAGCCCATCCCTGCTCGACCGACTAGCATTGAATGAGGCCCGCGTTGAAGCGATTGCGGAAGGGCTTCGTCAAATTGTCGCACTTCCTGATCCTGTAGGTGAATTGCTTGAGCAATTCGATCGTCCTAACGGCCTGAGCGTCGAGAAGCGCCGTGTTCCGCTTGGCGTGATCGGCATGATTTATGAAGCGCGTCCTAACGTAACCGTTGATGCAACCGGCTTATGCCTCAAGACTGGCAATAGTGTCGTCCTAAGAGGCGGCTCTGCGGCTATCGAATCGAACCGCAAAATCGTGGAGGTGCTGCGCAGCGCGCTTGCCGAGACGGCTCTGCCGGCAGATGCCATCCAGCTCATCGAAGACTCTGACCGCGCTTCCGTCAATGAAATGCTGAAGCTTAACGGGCTCTTAGACGTCGTTATTCCGCGCGGCGGCGCTTCACTTATCCGGAATGTCGTCGAGAACGCGACAGTGCCGGTCATCGAGACGGGCGCAGGCATTTGTCATACGTTTGTTGACGATAGCGCAATCTATCAAATGGCGGCTGACATTGCATTCAACGCGAAGGTTCAACGTCCTTCGGTCTGCAACTCCATGGAGACGCTGCTCGTACACGAAGCATTCGCCGAGCGCCATCTCGCGCAGCTTGCTGAAATTTTCGTTGAAGCGAACGTTGAGCTTCGAGGCAGCAGCCGTGTCGCCGAGCTTCTGAGCGGCGTTCAAGTTAAGCCTGCTACGGATGAGGATTATGCAACGGAATATAATGATTACATTATGAATGTCCGCATTGTCGCTAATCTGGATGAAGCGCTCGAGCATATTCGTAAATTCGGAACGAAGCATTCGGAATGTATCGTTACGGAGAACGCGGATAATGCTGAACGTTTTATTCAAGAAATAGATGCGGCAGCCGTTTATCATAACGCCTCCACTCGCTTCACGGACGGCTTCGAATTCGGCTTTGGAGCGGAGATCGGCATTAGCACGCAGAAGCTTCACGCACGCGGTCCAATGGGACTGCCTGCATTAACATCGACCAAATACCGCATATACGGCAACGGACAAATTCGCGGTTAATCATAATCAACTATTTAGCTTGGAGGAGAATCTCATGACGCAATTAACGCAAACCGGCATTGCATCGCTGCAGCTCTGCTTCTATGGAGCCGGCTCCATGGCCGAAGCAATCGCACGGGGAATCATTAATGAAGAACTACTTGCCTCAGGACAAATCTCAATGCTTAATCGTCAAAATCAAGAGAGACTGACGGAGCTTCATTCCCAATACGGCGTTCAAACGATCCTTCAAGGGGCGAGCAACGATGCTTATATCCAGCAAGCGGATATTATCTTCCTCGCCATGAAGCCGAAGGATGCCGCGGAAGCTATTAAAGGAATGAAGTCGCTCGTATCGACGAATCAGCTTATTATTTCGGTCATTGCGGGACTATCGATCGCATCGATCGAACAACTGCTCGGCGCGCCTGTACCGATTGTTCGCGCGATGCCGAATACGTCCAGTACGATTGGACTTGGCGCTACGGGAATCAGCTATTCGGAGCATGTTACGGAGCAGCAGCGACAACTGACAGAGGCGATCTTCAAGTCGGTCGGCATTACGGCGACGGTTGAAGAACCGCTTCAATCCGCTATTACCGGCGTATCCGGCAGCGGCCCGGCATATGTGTACTACTTCATGGAAGCGATGATGAAGGCGGCTGGCGAGCTTGGTCTTGACGCCGGCGCAGCGAAGGAGCTTGTCGTGCAAACGGTACTCGGCGCGGCGCAAATGGTTCGCGAGACCGGCGAAGAGCCAGCCGAGCTTCGGCGCAAAGTAACGTCTCCGAACGGAACGACACAAGCTGCCATTGAGAAAATGGCAGAATTCCAGCTCACGGAAACGATCATTAAAGGCATGCACCGCTCCGCTGAGCGTGCAGGCGAGTTAGGCGCTGCTATCGAGAGGAGCATTAACGAATGAGCGGAGTTTGTATAGCGACGTATCGTTCCTATGACGACAAAGCTGATTTTAACAAAAAGGCGCTCTCGATCGCGGTAGGTTTAACGGTTGGCAGTTGGACGGAGCTTCCCGAAGCGAAGAAAGCAGAGATGGAGAAGCATCTCGGCAAAGTGTTGTCGATCGATGTGCATGAACCGGCTAATGCCGCACCCGGCGAGCGATATGCCGATATTCGTATCGCATATCCCGATATTAACTTCAGCCAGGACATCCCTGCCCTGCTCGTCACCGTATTCGGCAAGCTGTCCATGGACGGACGCATCAAGCTGCTTGATCTCGACGTGTCGGACGACTTCGCATCCGTGTTCCCTGGTCCGAAGTTCGGCTTGAACGGCGTTCGTGATCTGCTTGGCGTTCACGACCGTCCGCTGCTTATGAGTATTTTCAAGTCCGTTGTCGGCCATGATCTCGCTAACCTGCAGGATCAATTCTACAAACAAGCGCTTGGCGGCGTCGATCTGATTAAGGACGATGAAATATTGTTCGAGAATCCGCTCACTCCGCTGGAGAAACGCGTCGAAGCGTGCATGGAAGCCGCGCGCAAAGCCGAGCAGGAAACGGGTCAGAAACTGCTCTACGCGGTTAATCTGACAGGTCCAACCTCGCAGCTTGCTGCTAATGCTCGCAAAGCAATTGCGGCTGGAGCGAATGCTTTGCTGTTCAATGTACTGTCGTATGGCTATGACGTGCTGCATGAGCTAAGCAGTGATAGTGCGATTAATGTTCCGATCGCATCGCATCCGGCTCTGGCCGGCGCTATGTATCCATCGCCTCATTACGGCATTAGTGCTTCCTTGCTCCTTGGCAAGCTGATGAGGCTTGCCGGCGCCGATCTTGCGCTCTTCCCTTCCCCGTACGGTTCCGTCGTCATGCCGAAGGAAGAGAATATGGCCGTAAAGGAAGCTCTGCTGCAGCCGCTGCATCAATTGCGGACAAGCTTCCCGGTTCCATCGGCAGGCATTCATCCTGGACTTGTGCCGCTCATCTTGAAGGACTTCGGCACCGATGTCGTCGTGAACGCCGGAGGAGGCATTCACGGTCATCCGATGGGTACGGCAGCCGGAGGACAAGCATTCCGTATGGCGTTTACGGCAACGTTGAACGGCGTTCCGCTTCGCGAAGCTGCGCTGCAGGAAGGCAACGAGCCGCTGAAGGCGGCAATTGACGCTTGGGGGATTAAGGAATAATGACAGCTAAGAAACGCATCGTATTTTGTGATTTTGACGGAACCATTACGGTAAACGACAACATCGTTGCCATCATCAATCACTTCAATCCGCCGGGCTGGAAGGAGATTGCGGAGAAGACGCTCGCACAGGAGCTGTCCATTATGGATGGCGTCGGTCAAATGTTCCGCCTCCTTCCTGCTTCGCTAGAGCGAGATGTCGTTGAGTTCGGCATCACGAATGCTGCCATACGCGAGGGTTTCGCAGAGTTCCTAGCGTACTGCAAGGAAGAGCAGATCGAATTCTACGTAACAAGCGGCGGCATCGATTTCTTCATCTATCCGATTTTGTCGCAGTTCGGCATACCGGAGGATCATATCTATTGCAATGGAAGCGACTTCTCGGGTGACCATATCGAGATTACGTGGCCGAATCCTTGCGATCATGAATGCAGCAATAACTGCGGCATGTGCAAGACGACGATTATGCGCCGTTTTCCCGCTGATGAATATGAGAGAATCATTATTGGCGATAGCGTAACCGATTTTGAAGGCGCGAAGCTCGCTGACACCGTCTACTCCCGCTCCTACCTGACAACAAAGTGCAGAGAGCTTGGAATCGCACATACCGAATACGAGACTTTCCATGACATTATAAATAGCATGAAGTCCGAGAGGAGTCACATCCAGCATGAGCTTTGATCAAATTGCATTAGAAGATAAGCAGAAGGCGTTCGCTGATCTGCGCGATGTAAAAGAGCTTTTCTCCTCACGCGGCTGGTTCCCGGGCACAAGCGGTAATTTGTCTGTACGCGTCGGCGATTACAGCCCTGAACAATTCCAGTTTGCCATTACGGCAAGCGGCAAGGACAAGACCGTTCACACGCCCGAGGATTATTTGTTCGTCGACCAAGACGGCAAGCCTTGCGAGTCAACCCGTCTTAAGCCGTCGGCCGAAACGTTAATCCATTGCGAGATTTACCGTCTTACGGGCGCTGGAGCTATTTTTCACATTCATTCCGTATTCAATAGCATCGTTTCTGAATATTTCTGGGATCGCAAGGCTGTGCCCGTAGATGGCGTCGAGCTGATTAAAGGTCTTAATATATGGGAGGAAGAGGCCCATATTGATATACCGATCGTATCGAACTTCGCTAACATACCATCGATTATCCCTGAAGTAACGGATCGGCTTGATAGCCGAATTCCAGGTATTCTGCTTCGCAAGCATGGCATATATGCTTGGGGCGCTAACGCGTTCGAGGCGAAACGCCACATCGAAACGTTCGAATTTCTATTCGAATACGTCTATCGCTGGGAGCTTCTGAACAAACGCTAATCCGTAAACAAAAGAACCAGTCAACCCGCTAAAGGTCGACTGGTTTCTTCGTATCTATAAGGATTGACTTGACTTTGACGCAGCGTCAAGGTCCATCATGGTATCAAGCAGGACAGGAGGAAAACAGGTGAAAGTACATGAAGCAGCACGAAGCTTAGGCGTGACTCCGCGAACGTTGCGATTTTATGAAGAGAAAGGACTTGTTCATCCATACAAAGAACCAAACAGCGGTTACCGTGCTTATTCGGATATCGATATGACGAAGCTTCGCTGGGCGGTCTCACTGAGAGAGCTTGGAATGCCCCTTTCCGTCATCAAAGAAGCACTTCAAGCCATCGATCGGCCCTTAGAGTTCATTCGTATAGTTGACCAGGCAAGAGCTCTGCTCTACGAAGATTGGGTCGCGGCAACGCAATCGCTTCAAGCGTTAGACCAGACGATCCGATCATGGCAGCAGCTGGGCGAAACACAGCTTGCCGATGCCGAAGAAGCGGCTTTGCGTATGAAACAAAATCGGATGATCCGCGAATCATGGTCTGATCAGTGGAACTATAATGAGATGGCCGTCCGATATGGCATAGAAGCACCGCTAGCTGCACTGGAAGGCCTTATTACGGCAGAACAATATGAGCACGCATTAATTCGCACCCTTGATTGGATTGACCCTAAGGAGGGCGATAGAGGCCTTGAGCTTGGCGGCGGATCGGGAAATCTATCAGTCATGCTGGCTAGCGCAGGAGCAAGTCTCACCGTCGTGGAACAATCTGTGGCAATGATCGACCTGCTTCATGCTCGGATACCGCATGCCTCGATTAAGCAAGGCAATATGCTCGCATTGCCGCTTGCCGAATCCAACTTTTCATTTATCGGCTGCAGCTTCGCATTCCGCCATCTCAGCTCGTCTCAGCAATTACTTGCGCTCGAGGAGATGAATCGCGTGCTGCTCCCGGGCGGTCGAATCATAATTACCGATATTATGCAAACCGCGACTTACGAAGAAGTAACCGATACGACAGTTCAGCCTCTTCCTCTGCAACATTGGCTCACTGCACGCGGCTACTCCGTTGTTGCCGAAGAGCTCCACTCGTCTGTTTACCTGCTTTATGCCCTTCGAATGAACAAAAACCGTCAGGAAAGTTAATCCTGACGGTCCTATGAAATCATACTCAAGCGTTATCCACAATCCGGCTCCGATTATGAACTTCTAGTTTCGACCGCCGCCGCGGAACTTCTGGGAATGCGCTCGCGCTTCGTCTACGTTCGTAACCCGGTTGCGTCCCCATTCGAACAAAATCCGGTCGATATATTTGAGACTTAGTTTGCCTGCGAACACAGCTTCCTTTAATGCGAGAAGAATGAGTTCCTCTGTATATCGGTCTTGATCAAGCCAGACGCTAATCGTCTCGCACTCGAATGGCGACAGCAGACGGCCGAATTCCTGCTCGAACACATGGAACATTTCGCCGGCGCTTGTAACCGGTTCTGCTGTTGCTTTCATGAGCTGGCGCTCCGCCTTCTTCGTCTCCCGCTTGTGCTCGGCAGTCCAATCAGCCGCCTTCATCAGCCAGCCGCTCCAATTGTATCGCTCCGATTGCATACCGGTAACGCTATCGATATATTCGTCTATCGTCAAAAATTGATCCTTGATGAGCCTGTTCAGCATTTGTCCGATCGCTCTTGAGCCCGTGCCCATACGGTTCGCAAGCTCCTCCGGCGTCGGAAAATCGTTGTGCTCTACCTCTGCGAAAGCAATAAGCTGCAGCAGCAGCATCGCCTCTGAGTCGGATAATTCCAGATCCCTATAACTGCGGAGCAGCATGGCTGACAAATAAACGCCGCCTTCTTGCAGCGCGGCAGCCATGCCATGTGAATAGGCTTTCCATATTTCGTTGCTCATCGTCTGCCGGCCCCCTTCTCCTTATGACGAATGTGCCGCCTTAACCAGCTCATACGTATCTCTCGCGATAAGCAGCTCTTCATTTGTCGGAACAACCAAAACTTTCACACGCGAGCTGTCCTTCGATATTTCACGTACTTCCTTGCTGCGAACCGTGTTGCGCTCGTCATCGATCTCGATGCCAAGGAACGTAATGCCCTCGCACACGGCCTTTCTTACTGCCGAAGAGTTCTCGCCCACGCCTGCCGTGAAAACAAGCGTGTCTATACCGTTCATTGCCGCTGCGTAAGCGCCAATATATTTCTTCAACCGATACACATACATATCGAATGCCAGCTTGGCGTTTTTGTCGCCGTCCTCCATCGCCTCAGTAATCTCGCGCATGTCGCTGCTGATTCCTGATATGGCAATCATGCCGCTATGCTTATTAAGCATCGAGTTCACTTCATTCAGCGTAAGCTCTTCTTTGTTCATGACGAATGGAACGATTGCCGGATCGATATCGCCGCTGCGCGTGCCCATCATTAATCCTTCAAGCGGCGTCATCCCCATGCTCGTATCGAACGATTGACCATCCAATATAGCGGCACAACTAGCACCGTTACCGATATGGCAGGATACCATTTTCAAAGACGCAAGCGGCTTGCCCAAGTATGCGGCTGCTTGTCCGCTTACATACGAATGGGAGGTGCCGTGAAAGCCGTAACGACGAATCTTATGTCTGCGATACAACACTTTAGGAATAGGATATAAGTACGAAGTATTAGGCATCGTCTGATGGAACGCCGTATCGAATACGACGGCCTGCGGCACATGCGGCAGATTCGACTCAACAGCCGTAATCCCCATCATATGAGCCGGATTATGAAGCGGCGCCAAGTCGAATAACCTGCGAATCTCAAGCTTAACATCCTGGGTAACGAGAACCGAGCTCTTGAACACTTCACCCCCGTGTACAACACGATGCCCAACCGCATCAATCTCGTTCATACTGCCGATCACGCCATACTCTTTATTTGTCAGCATGTCGATGACCCGCTTAACCGCGGTTACGTGCTCTAGAATTTCACTTACGTCGCGAACCTCGGGCTTGCCCGCCGGCTCATGCGTCACAATCGAGGAATCCATACCGATTCGCTCCACTCTGCCGCTCGCAAGCACAGACTCATCCCTCATATCGTACAACTGATATTTTAACGACGAGCTTCCCGCATTAATGACAAGAACTTTCATTAGATTCGGTCTCCATCCTTATCGTATTTGAAAAAACCGACGCCCGACTTGGCGCCGAGATGACCTGCTCGCACCATCTTCTTGAGCACGATCGAAGGGCGATACTTCAGCTCGCCATATTCTCTGAACATCCGGTCTAGCGCAGCTAGCACCGAATCGAGACCGAACCGGTCAGCCATCTCGAATGGCCCATGCTGGAACGAATAGCCGATACGCATCGCGTTATCGATGTCTTCGGCGGAAGCGACGCCTTCTTCCAGCACATGCAGCGCTTCATTAATGAACAGGCAGATCAAGCGAGTCGTAACAAAGCCCGGCGACTCGAATACCATGATGCCTTTTTTGTGAATGATCTCATCGACAAAATGTTTCGCTCTGGAGAATGTATGCTCGGATGTCTTCAAACCGCGCACAAGCTCAACGATATCGATCTTCGATACCGGATAAATGAAGTGCATGCCGATCACGCGATCCGAATATTTCGTCACGCTGGCAAGTTCCGTTAAGCTTAGCGTAGACGTATTGCTTGCAAGAATCACGTCCGGGCCGCATATTTGGTCCAACTGCTCGAATATCGTTTTTTTGCTTTCCAAATCTTCCGTTATCGTCTCGATTACAAGTTCACATTCCGAGAGCTTGTCATAATCTGACGTTGTCTGCACGCGATTCATAATGAGCTTCCGCTCCGCCTGCGTGAGCGCCCATTTCTCGATCTGCTTATCGAGACTTAGGACGATCATTTCCATCCCATATGTCAAACGTTCTTGAGTACGCTCTACTACGATAACGTCCAAGCCATTGGCTGCAAGCATCTCTGTAATGCCTTGCCCCATCGTTCCCAGGCCGACGACACCAACTGTTTTAATCAACACTGCCCATTGCTCCTTTGAATCCGGTATACGATGCTCCCTTATAACCGGAATGCACGTTTTGAACGCATATGTAGTTCATTCTTATTATAACGAATTTCAACAAAAATAGAAGGCGGACATAGTGCCCGCCTTCAAATTGTAAGATTTGTTCTGCTATCATGCAACATATTTCGTCAAGCTGCAACTAACAATTTACGGAATTCATCGCCGCTAAGCATTTCCTCTTTCAGCAGCGTCTGAAGCGAGCTGGTGAACACGCCGCGTCTCTGTTCAAGCATCGTTTTTGTTTCCACCATCAGCTCATCCAATATCGTACGATTTATTCTTGCCCAAGCCTCGGGTGTCATCATCGAGGAATCTACGATCCCTTCCTCGGTCAGACCCGATTCCACTAACGTTTTCACGATATTCATCGCCTGCTCGAAGTCGCCTCGCGAGCCGGTGCTGCGCTCGCCATAGAACATTTCCTCGGCAGCCGCGCCGCCAAGCGCAATCATAATTTGACTGTTCAAGAACTGCGTTGTATACAAGTACCGATCCTGCTGCGGATTGTGCCGCACATAACCAAGTGCTTGTCCGCGCGGCGACAGTGCGACCTGCGATACGCTGCCGGGGCGAGTAAGCTCTGCCATAATCGCATGTCCAAGCTCATGAAGCGCCACGCGCTCTCGCTCTTCCTTTGTCGCCTCGCGGTCGGTCTTCTCGCCCATCATGACTTTATCAATCGCCATGGATAGATGACGCTCGATGATCGTTGCGCTTGATTCACGCATCGCATAGATAGCTGCTTCGTTCATCACACTTTCGAGCTGCGCCCCGGAGAAGCCGAACGACTCGGCTGCGACCTTATCCAAATCTACGGAATCATCCATAGGTTTATTATTTGCGTGGATATTTAGAATATGCAGTCTGCCCTTCTTGTCGGGAAGCTCAACGCCGATATGACGGTCGAAACGCCCTGGGCGAAGCAAGGCCGAGTCAAGCATCTCCTTGCGGTTCGTTGCCGCAATTAACAAGATGCGCGGCGATTCGTTCGGATGGATACCATCCATCTCAGTCAGCAGCTGATTGAGCGTCTGATCATACTCGCGATGCTGGCCGCCGTCTCTCTTGCCGCCGATAACCTCGATTTCATCAATAAAAATAACTGCGCTTTTTTTGCCTGCTTTCTTTGCTTTCGTCCGTGCCTCGGAGAACAAATCGCGAATACGGCCAGCACCGACACCGACATACATTTCTACGAATTCACTACCGGAAGCAGCCAAATAAATCGAATCCGTGTAGTGGGCAGCCGCTCTTGCGAGCAACGTCTTACCTGTCCCCGGCGGACCTGCCAATAAAATGCCTTTCATCGGACGTATGCCGAGCTTCGCGATCTGTTCCTGCTTGACTAGAAAATCAAGGGATTCAATAAGCTCCTGCTTCGCGCGATCTTGACCGCCAATCTGCTCGAACATAAGCGGTGCCGATTTAGTGCCGGCGCTGCGCTTCCGGCTTGATGCAGCCGTCATCCGTCCTTTGCCTCTTGCCAGATATACAAGCGCAAATCCTAATACACCAAGCATTACGATCGGAACGACATTCAAGCCAATATAAATAAAGAAAGCAATGAGTACCGGTACAACGCCGATTGCAATTTCCATCCCGTATTGGCGTATATTACGCATTTTCCCACACTCCCATCTGTGCAGGCGTTCTTGGCAATACGATAAACTTAACCGCATCATCCGTTTGCAACGTAATGTAAATGTTATTGTCGTCCATCTCGGTTTCAGCATGAATTGCAGGGTTATCGTGTCCTGCTTCTTCAAGCGCCTTAGGAATATTCGAGTAAGCTTTATTTTCCATCGCTTCCGCTACTTCGAACAGCGCTTGATACCAATAATCATCCAGCACCTTGTTCGATTCGTTAAGAACATCCAGCTTTAGTTCACGGCTGCCTATGGCGCTTTTACCATTATGATTAATCGATTGATAGATCTCGCGCAGATTCGCATCTTGCGATAACGTGACATCAATCGTTACTTGATCCTTGCTCATCTTCGGCTTTGCCGAACTCACAATTCCCGGCACGTCTGCAATCGCATCCTCAAGAGGCGCGGCAACAGCGACTTGATTATATATCGTATATCCGCCGAACAATACAGCAACGGATATAGCGGCTGTAACAATGACCGGTACGACGCTTATTTTTTTCATCTCTTTATCGCCTCCGATTTAATTGATAGATAAACCGTATATCAATCACGCTATACGAAATTATATCATATCTATCAGCAGATCGGTCGGTGTAAAAACAGGAAACGGAGCCTATTGAGGCTCCGTCTTCGCTGGCAGCTTATATTCGTTCAAAAAAGCGCCGCTCGTAAATGAATAAAAATCGTAGTAGTAATGGGTCTCGTCTGCCTTAAGCGTATAAAAGATTTCCCATACCGGTTTGTCGCCAAGCAGCCCAGGCTGCATTCGCTTTACAACAGCTTCAGGCTTCGCGAGGTCGAACTTGGCCCGAATGGCCTTCTTCGCCTCTGCTTCGGATGCTTTCACGACAATCGGTTCCGGTTCTTGCGTCGATGTTTCTTCGTCAGTTTCTTCGTCTACAGGTCGCGGCAGCCATACGTAGATCTGTTCGCCATCCGCATTTTTACCAGAAACAAACCAACTTACTTGATCCCAAATATGCTTGCTTATTTGATCGACTTCCGTCAATTCAGCTGCTTCTATCGCGTCGGCTTTCGCCTCCCTCTCATCCGACCAGCGAGGAGACTTGATATCCTTATAATAAATCGCTGTCGTCGTGATGATGATGAGCAGGACGGCGACGATGACAAAGATCCATCGCTGCGTAGTCATAATCGGCTGGCGTTTCTTCGTATCCGCGCGCATTAGGCTTGCAGCAAACGCTCGAAGCTCGCTTGCGCTTCGAAGCGGATTTGTTCCTCATCCAGCAATGTACTTTCACCATTTTGAACAACTTGACGTCCATCTACCCACACATGCTGCACATCGCGCCCCGAGCCGGAATAAACCAAATGCGATACGATATCTGTCAGCGGGTAGAACTGAGGCTGATCCAAATTAATCGCAATAAAGTCGGCTTTCATGCCTACACGCAAGACGCCAATCTGATCTTGCTGCCAGATCGAGCGGGCGCCGTATACCGTTCCCATACGAAGCGCTTCAACCGCAGGGATAGCTGTCGGATCGCCAGATACTCCCTTGTGCAGAAGAGCGGCAAGCTGAATTTCTTGAAACAAGTCCAGGTTATTGTTGCTCGCTACGCTATCCGTCCCAAGCGATACGGTAACGCCAGCCTTAAGAAGATCAGTCACGCGGGCAACGCCGCTCGCCAGCTTCAAGTTGCTGACCGGGTTATGGGATACCGCAACGCCGCGAGCGGCTAGCAGCTCAATCTCGGCATCGTTAAGATGAACGGCATGGGCTACAAGCGATGGCCGGGAGAAAAAGCCGTGCTTGTCCAAATGCTCAACAGGACGAAGTCCATAATCGCGAACGTTTTGCTCTACCTCAGCAATTGTCTCGGACATATGAGTATGAAGAGGCAGGTTATAGTCATGCGCCGCTTGAACGAATCGCTCTATATAATCAGGCGGACATGTATAGGGTGCATGAGGCGATATCATCGTCGTAATTCTACCGTCGGCTTTACCATTCCAATCACGAGCAAAGGCTATCGCTTCTGCCAGCTTCGCGTCTTGCACTTCCTTCTCGCACAAGCCGATAACGCCGCGCGTCAAGCAGCCCCGAATACCTGATTGCTCAACCATCATAGCGACCTGGTCCATCCGATCATACATATCGACGAACGCCGTCGTACCTGTCTTAAGCATCTCGACGATAGCGAGTGCGCTGCCCGCCTTCGTATCTTGATCGACATACTTCGCTTCCATCGGCCACATCTTCTCTTGCAGCCATACTTGCAAATTTTGATCGTCCGAATATCCGCGCAACAGCGTCATTGCCGCATGTCCGTGCGTATTAATCAATCCCGGCATAAAAGCCAGCTTGCTGCCGTCGATCTTCTGCGCATCGGCCGCAACGTCTACAGGCGCAACAGGCGCAGCTTCCCCCAAGTATGTAATACGGTCATTCGTTACGACCATATGCCCTTTAAACGTCATGCGGCTCTCATCCATCGTGACGAATAAGCCGTTCTCAATCCATAGTTGACTCATTAGCTGATTCTCCTTCTCCTGCTAAATAATAGGCCAAGCTAAGCAAATCACGCGTGAAATCGGCGTTGTGAATCCGAATGTGCTCGGGAACGCGCAGAATGGCGGGCGCGAAGTTCAATATGCCTTCGATTCCGGCTTCCACGAATTGATTCGCGACGTTCTGCGCTTCGTGGGCAGGCACGGTAATAATACCGATTCGAATACTTTGCTGGACGATAATTCGCGGCAGTTCTTCCATCGGCAGTACCTGCAGGTTGTTAATGCTCATGCCGATCTTGCTCGGATGAGCGTCGAACACGGCTGTGATTTTCATATTGTCTTTGGAATACTTATTGTAATTGCATAAAGCATGTCCTAGATTACCGGCGCCGGCGAGCGCCACGTTAATCGGTTGATCGACCTTCAGTATTTGTCTGATTTTCTCGATGAGATACAGAACGTCATAGCCGATCCCTTTGCGGCCGAACTCTCCGAAATAAGCGAGATCCTTGCGAATCTGAGCAGGATTAAGGTCGAGCTTAACGCCCAATTCCTGAGATGAAACGGTTTGAACTTCACGAGTGTGCAGCTCGTTCAACACTTGAAGATAGATAGGCAGCCGTCTAACGACAGCTTCTGATATTTTCGTCTGCTTCAACCTTTCTCCTCCTCTGATATCGCTGTTTTTTGCTCATTCGAATCCTTCTTATCTGTTGCACTTACGCTGCTGCTTAGCCACTCTCGCATGCGCAGCACCATTTGCTCCGTATGCATCGTCTCGATCTTCGGGCCTGGTAAGGAATACAGGAAATGCTTGCCGTAATACGCATCGATGATCCGCGTATCGTAGATGATGACAATGCCTTTGTCTTGCGATGTTCGCACGAGCCTTCCGAATCCTTGCTTGAATCGGATGACGGCTTGCGGTATGGACAGCTTCATGAACGGATTTTGCTTCTGCCTGAGCAGCAGCTCTGACTTAGCCTCCGCAAGCGGATGGTTAGGCGGCTGGAACGGCAAGCGTACAATGGCTAGACAGATGAGCGCTTCCCCGGGAATATCTACCCCTTCCCAGAAGCTGCTCGTCCCAAGCAGAACCGATTCGGGCTGCTGCCGGAAACGTCTCGTCAGCTTCGTCCGGTTGCCGCTGTCGATGCCTTGGCCGAGCACTTGTATGCCGGACTCAGACAAACGCTCCTTAAGCGGCTCATACACTTGCTTCAGCATCTTATACGATGTGAATAATACAAGCATTCTTCCCTTCGTTTCCTTCGCCGATGCCGCCAATGATTCCGTCAACATATCTAAGTAGGCTTGATCCACATAGGAGCCTTTCAATACCGGGAAGTTGCGTGGGATGACGACGAGCGCCTGCTCCCGATAATTGAACGGCGACGGCAATTGTACGGTCTTAAGCCGGCCTTGCTCCTCGTACCCTGTAAGTCCTAGCTGTTCGGCCGCGTATTGGAACGACTTCTGTACCGATAAGGTAGCCGAAGTCATGACAATGCTGTCTTTGACATCGAAGAAATATTTCTGAAGCTGCTCGCTCACATCTACCGGTGCTGCATACAAATGAACCGAACGATAACGATAGGCGCTGCTCGCCTCAATCCAGAATACTGACGCTGCCTGCTCCAGCTTGATGAAAATATGCAATTCATCTTTTACGCGGGTCAAATCCCTTAAAGCACCGTTAAGATCCGTAATGGCGGCTTGAATCGTTGAATCATCCACACGATCCTTAATATCATTAACCATCTTGTCCAACGTTCGAATAATCCGATTCAGCTCCGTATGCACATTACCTTCAGTCGTAACGGCGTCGTCCCACCCGGCTGGCAGCTCGCCGATCTTCAATCGGCACACCGCTTGCCCGGCTTCGCCTGAAGCAAGCTCATTCGATATCGAGGTAAAGCTATAGAACATTTCGAATAGTTTATCCCAATGTTCTTTAATATCGTTAAATATAGGGATGACCGTATCGATTGTCTCAAGCCAAGCTGATTGATGCGCATCATCCTCGTATTGCAGCTTAATTCTAAGCGCTGGAAGCAAGCCAGACCTGGCGTCCTTATAGAGACGCTGTACGGCCTGATTGAACGAGAAATAGCTGACCTGCATGCCAAGATGCTTGCCCGCGACCTCTTCCACATGATGCGCTTCATCTATAATAAGATGGCTGTAGGTTGGAAGCAAACGATGGTCCGCCTGGATATCGGTGAATAACATCGAATGATTAGTTACACATACATCTGCGATGTTCGATTCCTGCTTGGCACGGTGATAATAACAACGTTTGAACCACGGACATGCCCGGTTGAGGCAGGAATCGGCATCGCTGGCTACGGTTGACCAGAAATCAGCGCCTTTGTTGCCGAAATTCAGCTCCTCTTGATCTCCGGTCTCCGTTTCACCAAGCCAAACGACCATTTGTGCGGCTGTAATGACATCATCTATTGGCGATACAAGATCTTTCGTATTCACTTTGCCTTCGAATTTGCGCAAACATAAGTAATTGCCTCTCCCCTTAAAGATCGAAGCCTTGAAAGGAAATGGCAGCACGTCCTCGAGCAGCGGGATATCCCGTTGCCGAAGCTGCTCTTGCAAGTTAATCGTATGTGTGCTGACAACAATCTTTTTATTGTTGCGAATGCCGTAATACAAGGCCGGTATCAGATACCCTAACGACTTGCCTGTTCCTGTTCCCGCTTCAATAAGCAAGTGCTGGTCGCTGTTTAAGGCATTGTACACTTCTTGGAACATTTCCGTTTGCGCTTCGCGCTCCTCGTAATTTTCGAAGCGAGCTTCGAAACGCGCCTTCACATCCGCCAAATATTGTTCGAAAGACAATTCGCCGAGCGAGAAGTTGTCGCTCTCGGCTCGCGGCGGCTGTTCTTCTGTCCATTCTCTAACCTTAAGCGCAAATTGATTAAAGTAATCGTATTCTGCAGGCTCGAACACATTTCGAACTTCCATACGCTGCAGCGTCTCTGCTATAAACCAGCTTAAATCGCTTCCATCGTTAATGAGCGCAGATAGCCGCTGCAACGTAAGCAGCGGCAATTGGCGAAGCTTCTGAACAATTTCGATAAATAAGTTCGCAGTAGCGAGAGCATCGCTATCCGCGCGATGGTGGCTTTCATGCTCGATGCCGAACATTTCCGTTACGGCGCCAAGCTGATAAGTCGTAATGGAAGGATATAATATGCGAAGCAATTCAATTGTATCGAGCCTGCGTCCGGCGAACCCATGGTAACCGCAACGATCAAGCGCTTGATTCAGAAAGCCTGCATCGAAACCAACATTATGCGCGATGAGCACTGCATCATCAAGCAAGGGTATGAGCTGTACGAGCACCTCTTGCAATTCCGGCGCATCTTCAACTACAGCATCGTCTATGCCGGTTAGTTGAGTAATAAAAGCCGGTATCGGTACAGTAGGCCGTACGAAAGTGCTGAACGTTTGTAATACTTCAAGCTCTTCCGAAACAAGGACCAGTCCGATTTGCAAAATATCGTCGGACTGGCTATGCCCGGTCGTCTCTAAATCCAGTACTGCAAATTTCATTCGTTCCCCGATCCTCTCACAAACAGCACAGCTCCGTGCTTCCAAAATATAACGATAATTGCAAAGGCGTTTGCTGACATGACTTCAAGTTGTTCAGCGGGTCGGTAAAGCTGGGATAAACTTGATGAGCCTTCATGAACAGCTTCTCCGCATGGGCAAGGTTCATATGAACCGCTTGAATGCATCCTAGCGCATTATAGCCTAAAGCAAGCCATTTAGGGAAGTCCGTTAATGCAATCAATAATTGAAAATGCCGCTGGGCTTCGTTCCAATTCTGCATATGCATATGGGTCATGGCCAGAAACAGACGAGCAAGGTTGCATTCCGGCGATTGCCCTACAGCGACTTGAAACTGCGCCGCGGCTTCAGGGAACATCAATAACTTATAATAACCTTGTCCCTTGGAAATAATAGGTGCAGCATCTTCAGGAATTTCTAGATCCGCTTTGTTGCAAACAGACGAAGCAGAAGCTGTATAAACGGAAGATGCAGCTGGTTCCTGCTCAAGAGCTTTCACAGCTTCGCTGCCGCCTGCCCCTGACGTTGCGGGGGCGGACTTGCTTAAAAGCTCGCCGTAGCTGTCCTTGAAATCAGACAGCTTCTCTTCAAATTCAAGCCATTGTTCGATGAACGAATCGCTCACCTTCTTAAGCTCGTTCATTTGCTGCTCGAACTGTCTTTTTTGCTGCTCGCATGCATCAGGATATTGCTGGATCATCCGATCAAGCAGCTCATTCATTTCAGTAAACATATGCTGGAACATACCGCATCCCGCCTTCGCCAAAGAATTAAGGAGTGTGTTATGCTCATTTTTTGTTTTTACGACGCTTTTCATTCAGCATCCCAGCCGTTACATAAGCAAGGAATTAACTAAAGAACAAACGAACGCTTCACTGCAAATGTTACAAAATCGTTGAATGAAGCTCTTCCGTCAGCGAACGGAGCGGCTTGTTATCGGCATCTAATATCGTTACGATCGGCTTATGCGCTTTCGCTTCTTCATTGCTCATAGATGCATAAGAAATTATTATGACTTGATCTCCGGGCTGTACTTGCCTTGCAGCTGCTCCATTCAAGCAAATGACGCCTGATCCGCGCTCACCGACAATGACGTACGTTTCGAAGCGTGCCCCGTTATTGTTATTTACGATCTGCACTTTCTCATTTTCCCATATATCTGCTGCATCCATCAAATCCTCATCAATGGTGATGCTACCTACATAATTGAGGTTCGCTTCCGTAACCGTGGCCCGGTGAAGCTTTGATTTCATCATTGTTCTGAACATAGTCCTGTACCTCCGTTCTTTCCAATAAACAATTATCAATTAATCTTGTCGTTCCGAATTTAACCGCCATTGCAAGCAGCAAGGGCTGCATGACTTCAGACAACGATTCCGTTTGCGACAGTGTGTCAAGTCTTGGATAATGAAGCAGCTCCACGTAATCAATGACGGCTTCGCTCGATTGGCTAATATGAAGCTTCACTTTAGCCAATAGACGTTCAGCGTTCATGTCAGGCTCCAGGTACCATTCGCTAGCCAGTGCGAGAGCTTGCGACAGCACAACCGCTTGGCTGCGCTGCTCCGCGCTTAAATAAACGTTGCGCGAGCTTAATGCAAGTCCGTCTGGCTCACGCACAATCGGACAAGGCACAATTTCTACCGGTATATCAAGGTCATTCACGATTTGTTCAATCACGGCTACTTGCTGGGCATCCTTCATGCCGAAGTAAGCGCGATCCGGCTGAACAAGATGGAACAGCTTGCTGACAACTAGACCTACTCCGTCAAAATGTCCGGGACGCGATGCCCCGCATAGGCGATCAGTAACCTGCTCGACGATCAAACGAGTCAGCGGTTTCTCCGGATACATCTCGGCAACTGATGGCATAAATACAACATCTACGCCAACCGATTCTGCCAATGCTAGATCTCTTGCTTCATCCTTCGGATATCGGTCCAAATCTTCATTCGGACCGAATTGAAGCGGATTTACGAATATACTTAATACCGTAATATCGTTATTTTCCTTCGATTGCCGCATCAGGCTTGCATGTCCTTCATGCAAATAACCCATTGTCGGCACAAAACCGATGCTAGCACCTTCTTTTCGGAAGGTGGCTAATTGCTGCTTAAGGTCTGCTTTCGTTCGGCTAATGATCATGACAATCTCACCTCCGCAGCCCGACTTCTCTGACTTCTCTGCGCTTCAGCATCTAGCTGCCCTTCTGTTGTTGCACCAGAACCGTTGCCTCCGTATAGAGGTTGAACAGCCGACGTATGCCCCAGGAAAGCATGCTCTTCCGCTGGGAAGGCAGCCCCTTTAACATCTTGAACATAGGACTGAATGGCATCTCTAATCGTGGTGCCGATGTCAGCATACGTTTTAACGAATTTTTTGGGTGTATAAGGCGACGCGTATTGCAGCAGATCATGGTAGACAAGCACTTGTCCGTCACAGCCGCGTCCTGCCCCGATCCCAATCGTAGGAATGGTGAGCGCTCCGCTTATTGCCGCTGCGAGAGGTTCCGTTACCAGCTCCATCACGATGCTGAACGCGCCGGCTTGCTCCAAGGCTTTAGCGTCATTCATAAGACGTTCAGCTTCCTTGTCGAGCTTCCCTTGCACCTTGTAGCCGCCAAGCTGATGCACGGATTGCGGTGTAAGTCCGATATGACCCATCACCGGAATGCCGGCTTTCACCAATGCTTCGACGTCTGCCGCAATTTCTGTTCCGCCCTCGAGCTTAAGCGCGTGCGCTCCGCCCTCCTGCATGATCCGCGCCGCGTTGCGAAGAGTCGTCTCGCGTGACGCGCCGTATGTCATGAACGGCATGTCGGCAACGATGAACGTTTGCCCCGCTCCGCGAGCTACCGCCCTTGTATGATAAATGATGTCGTCGATCGTTACCGGTATTGTCGTCTCGTAGCCAAGTACGACATTTCCGAGCGAATCGCCGACCAATATGACGTCAATACCTGCTTCCTCGGCTAATTTCGCCGAAGGATAGTCGTAAGCGGTGAGCACGGAAATCGCATTGCGTTCCTGCTTCATTTTTTTCATCGATGTGATCGTCAGTCGTTTCCTCATCAGCTTCTCATCCCCTTCGAATGGTATAAGAACAGAACAAGTCTATTCTTATATTTTAAACACAAAAAAACCTTTTAGCCGCCGCTAAAAAGGTCCCCGAACTGAAAAGGAAACGATTTCTTATGGTGCTTCCTTCTGTCTCGGTCCTAGCGGCTCAGAGCAGAGTGTGCTTTTCCAACCATTTGCATAAAACTTAAATTGTCGAACGATTGTCAGTGCAGCTTCCAAGGAATACCGCCTGATACCGCTATTTTAACAGACTTCTGTCTATTCGTAAACGGATGCGCGCAGCTTATGTCGGTTCGCCCATTTCAGCCGAAAAAATGGGAATGATACTGCCGTCCTCCAATTGAATGTTAATCGCGCCGGATGTATCTAGTCCTACTGGAATGCCTGTTATCGTGCCTTGCGGTGTCACCAAACTCGCTGGTTTGCCAAGCGAAATCGAGAGTGCCTCCCATAACGTAATAATTGGGGCGAACCCTTGCTCTTGGTATAGATCGTACAATTGCTCCCATTCTTGCATGAACTGAACGATAATATCGCTACGCGACAACGTATGTCCGGAAGCGATGCGCAGTGAAGTTGCCTTCTCGAGAAGTCCGTCAACATAATCGGATGGCTCCAGATTGACACTAATGCCCACACCGGCAATTACATAACGAAGCCGTTCGTCTTCTGCAGCAGATTCCAATAAAATGCCGCTTATTTTCTTTCCTTCGATTAATAGGTCATTTGGCCATTTGATGCCTATCGATAGCCCCGTTAGCCGTATCAGGCTTCTGCACAACGCTACAGCAGTAAGCAAAGTCAACTGCGGAGCAAAGTGAATCGGCACGGAGGGACGAAGGACCATGCTCATCCATATGCCTTTGCCTTTCGGCGACACCCAGCCTCTTCCCATGCGACCCCGACCGCTCGTCTGTTGTTCTGCAATGATAAGCGTCCCTTCCGGAGCGCCTTTCTCTGCCGCATCCCTAGCGACAATCTGCGTCGATTGAACGGTGTCGTGCATAAGAATGTGTCTACCGAAGCGGCTTGACGTCATACGGCTTGAGAGCAGATCGGAATCGAGCTTGTCCGGAATGCTCAACAAGCGGTAGCCTAAACGTCGGGATGCCTCGAAGCTATAGCCCTCGGTCTCCAGCTTCTGAATCTGCTTCCATATCGCCGTACGGCTCACTTGCAGCTCCTGGCTCATCTTCTCTCCGGATACATATTGACCCGGCTCACGCAAAAACATTTGCAACAGCTTATCGTTACTCATTGTTATTGTCCTCTTTATCCCAAAGTTCGGCTTGCTCGAACAGCGTCTCTCGTTCATTCGCGAGCTCGCAGCTAGCCACATGTACAAGCAGACGATGCAGACATCGGCTCACCCAAGGTCCTGCCGGCTTCATAAGCCGCTGAGCGAGCATACGTCCATTCACATCCAGCTGCTTTAACGTTACGATTGGAAACGCATTTAATTGATCCTTCAACATCGCCAAATCGATTGCATCAGAACCTGATCCGACTTCATGACGATGAAGGGCCGCTTCGACGAGAAGCCAATCCTCCGACATTTGTCTGCCTTCGCGAATGACAGTCTCTACCCACCACCGCTTAAGGGAAGGAGCGTTGACAGCTCCTTCACTCCTCACACCAAGGGCGTTCTCATGCAACCGGATCAATCCTGTAATTCTCATTCTTCGATTATTCGATAGCTTCAGCAGTCGTAATGATTCATCAGCAGCTTCCGAAGAAATTGCACTCTCGATCAACACGGCAGCCCACCTGCAATCCAAATCATCAAGCAGGCTGATCCGCCCATATACTTTACTGCTTTGTCTAGTGGATAAGGTACAATTCCGAATCAAACTTTGAAGCAGAGGCAGCTTATCTTTCAACTTAAACAGCAAGCCGCTCGCATGCAGCCATGAGAGCGCTCTGCGCGGATCACTGCCGGCAAGCATCTTGTCGAGCTCGGCTTGAACGCGTTCCATTGCAATATGCTGCATAAGTTCCCTATGCTTCTTAAGCGCCCTCCATGTGGAGACGGTCGGCTGATAGCCATAGACGGCTATGAACCTGACAGCTCTCATCATTCGCAGCGCATCTTCCTGAAAGCGCGCATCGGCATCCCCGACACAGCGAATGTAACGCAGCTCGATGTCGTCAGAGCCGCTGTATGGATCGTATACGCTCCCGTCTTTCTTAAGCGCCATCGCATTGATCGTGAAGTCGCGGCGCAACAGATCGCCTTCCAGACTCGTTATGTACGCAACGCCAGAAGGCTTGCGATAATCCTCGTAAGCGGACTCCTGGCGATAGGTCGTCACTTCATAGGTCTCACCCTCATGAACGATCGTAATCGTTCCATGCTGGAGACCCGTCGGTATACATTTTGGAAACAAAGCCATAACCTGTTCAGGCCGCGCAGAGGTTGCAATATCGACGTCCTTGACCGGAAGTCCGATTACCGTATCTCTTACAGCGCCGCCTACAAACACCGCTTCATAACCGTTTTCCTCAAGCTTAGCGACAATTGGCACAGCGGCTTCGAGCAGCGTGGGCAATGTAAGCTTCATACGTTATCCAGCCTCCGATACATGTGTCAATTTGCCGGCACTTTATTCTCCGCAGACGATCATTGGCATTTCTGCTTCAATTCCGAGTACGCGGTAATAAATTTGTTCATATTGAGCAGTAATCACATCGTTGCAGAACTCATGCGTCGCACGGAATATACATGCTTTTCTGAATTGCTCATGCAGCCTCTCGTCTTGCAGCAGTCGAATCGCGTTTTCTGCCATGCTCTCCACATCGCCAATTGGGCTCAAGAAGCCCGTCTCCCCATGCGTAACAAGCTCTGGGATACCGCCTGCGTTAGAGCCGATCGTCGGCACGCCGCATGCCATCGCTTCAAGCGCAACAAGTCCGAAGCTCTCCTTCTCGGATGGCAGCAGCAGTACATCGGCAAGTGAAATAACTTGCGCAACGTCTTCCTGCTTGCCTAGAAAGACAACGCGATCTTCAAGTCCCATGTTTTTAATTTTGCATTGGATCTTGGTCAATTCCGGCCCTTCGCCTACAAGCATCAGCTTCGCAGGCATCTTCTCCGCCACCTTGGCGAATATATCGATAACATCTCCGACCCGCTTCACGGGACGGAAGTTGGAAATATGCATGAGCACTTTCTCGTGCGGCTTGACATAATCGGCACGCAGTGAAGCCGAATCGCGCGGATAATAAATCCGTTTGTCGACGAAGTTATACGTCAAGTCAATCGGCGTCATAATATCGAGCAGGTTTCTCGTTTCGTTAATCAAATCATTCGATACGGCGGTTACCGCATCGCTTTGATGAATGGCTAGACGGATCAAGTCCTTAAGCGATTCGTCTTGCGCCAGTACCGTAATATCCGTACCATGCAGCGTCGTCACTGTCTTCAAGCCATCGCCAATCATTTGCTTCGCCAAATAAGCGCATACCGCATGCGGAACCGCGTAATGGACATGAAGCAGGTCTAGCTGCTGCATCTTCGCCACTTGAGCCATCTTGCTGGCAAGCGATAAATCATAGGGCGGGAAACGGAATACATAATAATCGTTAACTTCGACTTCATGGAAAAAAATATTTTTGTGAAAATGTCCCAATCGGAACGGAATGCTATGTGTAATAA
>NZ_JBFRGE010000054.1:0-45594 GCF_052115185.1 Paenibacillus sp. 2TAB19
CCTCATTGGAGATGAGGYTATGCTCATAGATCGGTGTGTGTGGGTGCGKGATGGTAAGGTTGGTGCGTAGCTCGCTCTGTGGTGGTGCGTGTCGGGTATGGTGCCAGAGTAACCTRCTATTGAACTTGGCTGCTTCCTGCTTGGGCTGGCTTGTGTGTGACGGAGCTCATTAWATAGTGAGGYGAATCTCACTAATTGCCGCCTTAATGGAGCTTCTGGCCGGAGCAGTGAGGTAAACCTCACTTGTCGTGAACCTAGGTTCACGAGGAATGAGGTTTGCCTCACTATTCGATGGTCGAGTGGTTGTGTTGCAACGAATTAGTGAGTCTAGCATCATTGGGGGTGAGGATAACCTCACGTATTCGGGGACGGGATATGCACAAACCGCTCACAGCTGTGCATGAACGGAGATGAATCAGTGTGTGGCAGTGTGCAGCAGCTTGTGGATAGCATAAATGAGCGTTCGAGTAGTGCGGATTGCTGTGGACGGAGGGCTGGAACGTTATCCACAAGTGGACAAGCGATCCAGCCTTGCTGCATTTTCAGTCACTTATTCACATATTAACAGAATATTCGCTAATTATTGGGGATAGAGAGTGTGTAGAAGGTGATGCGCCGCTGTCCCGAGGTTTGTCCACAGAAGATTCCTTCCCGTTCGTAGCGCCGCAGCCAGTCGATCGCCGTCCGGTTGCTGATCTGAAATTCGCGGGCGACCTCGCTTGGCTTCAGCTTGGCGTCTCGCCGTCTAGCTAGTTGGATAAGCAGCGTCTTGCGGGTCTCCCACAGCTTGGCGTCATATCCGGATTGGCCGTTATAGGCGACCGACCACCAGTGGCCGATCGCCTGCTTGATCTGGGCGATGCAGCGCTGGGAATCATGGGCAGCTTGCCAAGCCGAGAAGCGGAGTAGCAGCCAACCGGACAGGACAAGAGCGTTCTGCCTGGTGAGATGATCGTTAAACTCGCCGGGCGTAATCTGACTGGCATGCGTCGTGAAGCCATCGAGCTCGATGGCGAGGCGGATGCCATTTTTCACGAAGACGAAGTCCGCGAAGCGCTGACCGCCCTTGTGATCGATGAACGGGAACTCCGCGCGCAGGCCATCATAGTTGTAATCGAATGCTGCTCCCCATACCTGCTCGAGGAAGACAAGCGCCGTTTTATCCAGTTTGCTGCGGAACTTGCCGGTGAGCGAGGCTTCATGCTCGAATGATTCAATAAAGCGAAGCAGATTAGGATGCAAGTTAGTTCCTCCTTCGTCGATAGGAACGACAAAACACCCCAAGCCGCAGCGCGTGACGCGCCAAAGCCGGGGTGTTCTTCACTCCGAATAGTTACTTATAGATGTATCATAACGAAAGGCTGAGTGTTCGGCAAGCAGGACGAGCGAATCTAAAGTTGCCGTAAAGTTGCTTCGGAACGGACGTCGGGTTTTATTAACGGCGACGCTTCTTTGCTACAGGGCGCTTCGGCGCACCTTTGCGGCCGGCGGCAGACTTCTTGCGGCGTCTTTTGCGCTGAGGCTTCCAATCGGCTGCATCGCCGTCATCGTCGTCCTTGGACTTTTTGAAGGAAGCAAGCAGTACTTTGACAAGCGGCGCCATCTGGGAAACGCTGGACATAACCTTCTGCACCTTACCCACTGTCGTGAGAATACCGTCAATACCACCCATTCGATCGATGTAGCCTTTAATATCGCCTAAGCTGGAAAGCGAGAAGCCGCCGGTCTTCGTTATGGCCGGTGCAGCCTCCACGAGCTCGCCAAGCGTCGCATCCTTCGGTATCGTGGGAATAGAGGGCAGCATATCCTGCGTCGGAACGACAACCGGTGAAGGAGGCGGAATGACAGGGAGGATGGCCGACGTCTCCGCATCTACCATTTTGGCCCCGCTGGATTTGAATCCGCTTGACTTGCTCCTGTAAGACTGGCTGTGCTGGCTCTGCCCATGGCGATAGGTGCCGTGTGTCGGGAACTGTTGTTGATCGCCGGCACTCGGGTTATTGCGATAATTCACACGGATCACAACCCTTTTTTTTATTAGTTTATGCATAGGCGTTTGGTCGGATTGGACGAATGCCCCGATTGAGCAACTTTTTCCATGATATTCGCCCTGTGCTTGTATCGCGAATGGCGATGTGCGGCTTTCACGAGGAGCTCTTCCACCCTGTAAAGCGTGAATACGGTAATGTTTGAAAAAATAGTCCAAAAAAGCTACAATATTAGCGATAGTTCGATTATTCGAGTGATTGGATCGTACCCTATAAATATGGAGTGAATGCTCATGCAGCTTAAGAAGCTGAACGATAAAGCGATTGACCAACTGTTCGAAGCGGTTCTGACTTTGAAGTCGGTTGAGGAATGTTATGTGTTTTTTGACGACCTGTGCACGGTGAACGAGATTCAGTCGTTGTCCCAGCGTCTAGAGGTCGCGCGTATGCTCGGCAAGGGCAGTACATACAATCAGATCGAAGCGGAGACGGGTGCCAGCACGGCAACGATCTCGCGGGTTAAGCGCTGTTTGAATTACGGCAACGACGGGTATAAAATGGCATTAGAGCGTCTTGGAAGGTAAGCCCGTATGAAATCGGGCATTCTCGTTATAAGTCACGGCTCCAGGGAAGCAAGCTGGGTGGAGCTCGTTGATGCTGCTGTTAAGCAAGCCTCCTCATCGCCTCGGCTTGCAGGCGTACCTATTGTGTCGTCCTTCCTGGAGATCGTGGAAGGACGGCTTATTCAGGATGGTATCGATGAGCTGGAGAAGGCCGGCGTTACGGATATGCTAGTCGTGCCGCTGTTCGTCTCATCCGGAAGCACGCATGTGGACGAGATCGGGCAGGCGTTCGGTCTGCCATGGGTTTCCGATCTCGAAGGCGATCTCGGCACGTTCCGTGTAGAGGCGAAGGTGACGTACGGCTCGCCGATCGACGACGATCCGGACATTGCCGAGCTGCTGCTCGCTAACATTGCCGCGCTGTCCGAGGCACCGGAGCGTGAAGCGGTGCTGCTGATCGGGCATGGCAGCAAGGAGGAGGTGTTCCATGAGCGCTGGCAGCGTGGTCTTTCGTTGCTAGCAGCGCGGCTGAAGGCGCTCGGCGGCTTCACTAAGTCGGAGCATGCGATGCTGCTCCCCGATCAAGCTGCGGCTAAGCTTGCGGCTATGCAGAGCGAGCATCCTGAGCTGGCGGTGATCGTAGTGCCGCTGTTCCTGAGTCCGGGTTATTTTACAAGCCATGTCGTGCCGACTCGTCTTGCTGGACTTGACTATCGGTATAACGGACGGGCGATGCTGCCGAATCCGGCGATAGAACGGTGGCTGACGCGGCAGATGACGAGTTGGCTGGATGGAGAGAATGGTTGATTATTGGAATAGGATAAATAGAGTGCTGGATCGGAATCAGGGGTGTGAGTGCATATGAGTATTAAACGGGCAAGGCTTATCTATAACCCGACATCGGGAAGAGAAGAGATGAAGCGGCGTCTTCCGGACATTCTGCAGAAGCTGGAGCAGGGCGGCATCGAGACGAGCTGCCATGCGACGATCGGCGAAGGCGATGCGACGATGGCTGCGGCCGAAGCTGCGGATCGCGGCTATGATATGATTATCGCGGCTGGCGGCGACGGCACGCTGTATGAAGTGATCAACGGCCTCGCGAATAAGCCGAACATTCCTCCGCTGGGCATATTGCCTGTGGGGACGACGAATGATTTTGCCAGAGCGACGGGCATTCCGAAGCATTGGGAGTACGCCTGCGACCTCATCATTCAGCAATATACGCGTCCGATCGACGTGGGCAAGGCGAATGATCGATACTTTATTAACATTGCCGGCGGCGGCTCGCTTACGGAGCTGACCTACGATGTGCCGAGCAAGCTCAAGACGATGGTTGGGCAGCTTGCTTATTATATGAAGGGTCTGGAGAAAATGACCCGCCTGCGCCCGACCGAATTGAAGTTCGAAGCGGCCGGCGTCGGGGAGTTCCACGACGAGTTCATGATGTTCCTCATCTGCAACAGCAACTCCGTAGGTGGCTTCGAGCGGCTCGCTCCGGATTCGTTGCTCGATGACGGCTTGCTCGACGTGCTGCTCATCCGCAAGTGTAACCTGCCGGAGTTCATCAAGCTCGTGTCGCTAGCGCTGCGCGGAGAGCATCTGAATGATCCGCATGTCATCCACTTCCGGACGAATGAGCTTAAGGTGACGACGCCGGATTACGTTCAGATCAATCTGGACGGCGAATATGGCGGCGTATTGCCGTGCACGTTCTCGGTGCTGCCGTCGCATCTTCAGATTTTTGCCGATGAAACGGGAATTTCCACATATCGTTAGTCGCTGCGGCTAGTCTCATGACCATGCGAATGGTGCAAAGAGGCTGGCCGTATTGTATGATAGGAGTTAGATTTTTGATTAAGGACGGCTATGAAGGCAGAGCGGAGAGATTACATGCGTAAAGGTACGAACAAGGGCGGCAGCTATAACGGAAGATCAAATAGAGGGCGCAGTGCGGCGGCCGAGAAGGAACGGGCAGACGCGCCATTCCAGAAGAACGAAGAGGTGACGCTCGATATTATCGGCCTCACCCATGACGGCGAAGGCGTAGGCCGGGCGAAAGGCTTCACGCTGTTCATCCAAGGGGCGCTGCCCGGCGAGCGCGTACGCGCGAAAGTGATGAAGGTGAAGAAGCAGTATGGCTACGCCCGCCTGGTGGAATTGCTGGAGAAGAGCGCGGATCGGCAGGAGCCGCCTTGCGATATTTATAAGGAATGCGGCGGCTGCCAGCTGCAGCATTTCGACTATGCAGCGCAGCTGGCTTGGAAGCGGCAGCATGTCGTCGATAACCTCGTGCGGATCGGGAAGCTGAATGTAGCGGGCGAGGGTGTGGCAGATGCTTCAGGTGCGGGAGAGATCGTGGTCCATCCGACGGTGGGCATGGACAAGCCTTGGCGCTACCGCAACAAGGCGAGCGTGCCGATCGGCACGCATAACGCGAGCGGCGAGCTGATCGCCGGCTTCTACGCCCGCGGCAGCCATCGAATCATCGACATGGACGATTGCCTCATTGAGCACGAGCATAATGACGAGGTTGTCCGCGTCGTCAAGCGCATCGGCCGTGAGCTAGGCGTCACGCCTTACGACGAAGAGTCAGGCCAGGGAGTGCTGCGCCATGTCATGGCTCGTACAGGCGTCGTAACGGGCGAGATTATGGTCGTGCTGATCACGAATGTTCGCAAGCTACCTTTGGCAGACCGCTGGGTAGAGCGCATCCGCGAGGAGCTGCCGGGCGTGAAGAGCATCGTGCAGAACGTCAACACGCGCGAGACCAACGTCATCTTCGGCGACGAAACCCGCACGCTGTGGGGAAGCGATGTTATCTATGACGAGCTAGACGGCATTCGCTTCGCGATCTCGGCTAGATCGTTTTATCAGGTCAATCCGGTGCAGACGGTGGAGCTGTACAGAAGAGCGGTAGAGTATGCGGGTCTGACGGGCAGCGAAGATGTCATTGACGCGTATTGCGGCATTGGGACGATTTCGTTGTTCCTCGCTCGGAAGGCAGGCCGTGTCTACGGCGTTGAAATTGTGCCGGAAGCGATTGAGGATGCTGCTCGGAATGCGGAGTTGAACGGTATTGCGAATGCTATGTTTGAAGCGGGACCTGCGGAGGTTGTTATCCCGCGCTGGCGTGAGGAAGGTATCACCGCCGACGTCATCGTCGTCGATCCACCGCGCAAGGGTTGTGATCCAGCGCTGCTCGAGACGATCCTAAAGATGCAGCCGAAGCGCGTTGTGTATGTAAGCTGTAATCCTTCGACGTTGGCGAGGGATCTTAGAGTGCTTGAGGATGGCGGGTATCGGACGGTTGAGGTAACGCCGGTGGATATGTTTCCTCATACGACGCATGTTGAATCCGTCTGCTTGCTCGCTCGTTAGAAATAGTATAGTTCTGAGTCTCTTACTGTGTAAGGTGTTGAGCTAAAAACAGTTTGAGAATATGTGGTATAACAACGACACTTTGGATGAGTTGTAGTAAGCTGTAAACATGATATGTGAAATTTAAGGCTAAGATGAGGTTTGACGATAAGTGCTGGGTCGAAAGAATAAGGTCTAACGATATGTTCGGATTAGATGTTTCGATTGCAGGACGAGCTAAGCAGATGTCGAATACGTATTTATTCCGTCAGTAAAATAACACAATTTAGCTTTGCTGCATGTAGAAGTTACGTCATATAAATGTATCTTAACATTGGTTTCGGCTACATATTTAGGAGGAAGTATATAGTGTATAAATTAGTTTCATTATTTTCTGGTGCTGGTTTTATGGATATAGGCTTCGTTGAAGCTGGATTTAAAATTATCAAAGGATATGAATTAAATCCAGAATTTGTTCGAGCTCATAATTATAATTTTAATCAACATTTCAAAGAAAATGGGAATGTGGAAGTTCATGACATATCGAAGGTTCCAGCAAATACATTACCAAAGTGTCATGGGATCATCGGAGGACCACCTTGTCAGGACTTTTCGGCAGGAAATTCAAACAATACCGGAGTAGAAGGTGAACGGGGCAGACTAGTATGGGATTTTCTTGATAAAATAAAGGTCCGTAAACCTGATTTTTTTGTGTTCGAAAATGTTGCCACTTTATATAAAAGAAAGAAGCATAGAACTGAAGCCTTAGAACCATTATTAAAACAATTTGATGAACTAGGATATAAAACATATTTTAATGTGTTAAATGCCCTTGATTATGGAATACCACAAGATAGATCAAGGGTCTTTATCGTAGCTTTTAAAAAGGATATTATTAAAAAATTGTTGAAATATGGTTCAAATGAATTTGAATGGCCAAAACCAGTATTTAATGATCCTAAAAAAAACATAATGTGGTCCAAAAAGGATGATTTTGGTTCGAGTTTAAACGAGAGCAAACTAATAAAGGAACTAGGTCCTTATTATCAGCTAACTGTTCATAGCAGAATTGGTAATATAGCAGAGATGGAAAAATTAAATAATCAAGTACACTTTAAGCCTAAATCAAAGAAGTTTTTGATTATTGATGAAGGTGATGATCGGAGGAAATCATTTAAACGGTTACATCGATTTCGCTACAGTCCTACTGTAGCTTATGGTAATAACGAAGTGCATTTACATCCAACGTTGCCTAGGAGACTAACTGTCCGGGAATCGTTAAGACTACAATCAGTTCCTGACTGGTACAATTTCCCTGAAGATATGACATTACAAAGTATGTTTAAGATGATCAGTAATGGAGTCCCGACTGAACTGGCGAATAAAATAGCAATATCTGTGAAGGAAGTTTTGGATAATTATTTTGAAATAAAAGATAAAAGTAAAGTATAAATATTAAGTTATCAAAAAACGATAGAGGTGATTATAAATGGATGTCAACGAAGCGTATACAAAAGATGATTTGTCTGAAGAAACAGTAAATGTAAATCCTGACCCGCGAATTCTTGTTGCTATAACAAACAATCCTATGAAACCGATTGACGCACTGTGTGAGTTAATAGATAACTCTATAGATAGTTTTATCGCTGCTGAAAGGGATGGCAGACCCATCCCCAATCCAGTTATTCAAATTCAACTGCCAAGAAATTCAGAAATTCGTAATAACGAAGGCGTGCTTTTAGTAATCGACAATGGAATTGGAATGAGTCTTCCACAATTAGTTAAAGCTTTGAAAGCAGGGTATACTGATAAAAACCCTTTCGATAGACTGGGTTTGTTTGGATTAGGTTTTAATATCTCTACTGGTAAACTCGGCAAAAGAACTGTGGTGACTTCTGCGAGAAAAGAAGATAGTGATTCAGTTGAGATTACCATAGATCTAGAGAGAATGGTAAATGAAAATACTTATGATGTGCCTAAAAGACTAAAGCAGAAAACGCACCCTCATCAGAACGGTACGATCATAAAAATTGATCGTTGGTGGGAAGAAGGAACTCAGAATGCAGGTTTCATTGCGAAACTATCTAAACTCGGCATTCCACAGATCACCTCTGAAATTGGTAGAAGATATTCTACTTACATACGTCATAAAAATCTAAAAATTTTCATTAACGATACTGAGTGTCCAGCATTTGAACATTGTATTTGGGCAGACCACAGAGTAGTAAAACATAATAGATGGGGGATGATTTCTGCTGTCTATAGATTTGACAAAGTCTTACGAATCGAGCGGCGGTGCACAAAATGTTTCAAGCCCGTTATTGAAGGTGCAATGTGTGAAAAGTGTGGCCCCAATACCGAGTCAAAAACTATTGAGCATCGTGTGTATGGTTGGGTTGGTATTCAACGGTTTGATGATCCAAATGAATATGGAGTAGATCTAATTAGAAACGGCAGGGTGATAAGAAAGTCCGAAAAGGAATCGTTTTTTACATGGACTGACAACCTGGGATACTCGATTAAAGATTATCCTATAGATTCTGGAGGTGGATATGGTCGTATTGTTGGAGAAGTGCATTTGAATCATGTTCCAACAGATTTTTTAAAACAAGACTTCCAAAAGACTTCATCTGAGTGGGAAGAAGCTATTCGGTTTTTAAGAGGAAACACATCATTACAGCCAGAAAAAGCGGCAGAGTCGGGTGAAGAAAACAGGTCTCCTATATTCATGTTGTATCAAGGCTACAGGAGGGTAAGGGATTTCGGTACTAAAGACATGTATATGGGCTATTGGGAGCCTAGTGCAGAGAAGGCTAAGAGGATACCTAGGGAAATTGAACGTGAATACTACCAGAAATTTCAGGAAAAAGTTCAAGGTTACTATGATGATGAAAACTGGTGGAAGCTAGTTGAAGATGCAGATAAAAAACCGACAGATGATACAGTTGAGTGCCCAGATTGTGGATTTCAGTGTGTTTCAACAAGTGAAGTTTGTCCGGAATGTAAAGGAGTGTTAATCGGTAAAGCGTGCTTAAATAGTCAATGTGGTAATTTGATTCCTCGTTCAACAACGGAATGCTCTCATTGTGGAACTTCTCAAGTACCAACTCCTGTTGAACCATGGCAATGTTCGTTTTGTGCGCGGAAGAATCCTCCTGAAGCAACTGTTTGTCGCAACTGTCATCGTGAACAAGGAGAACAAAATCCTTTTAATAAGGAACATCTATTAGAGAATTCTATTAAGAGCGATGAACTATCAATTCAAACCTTTGCAATTAATTTGCCAGGTAGTGCTAGTATGGCAACGACTGCGGTAAATGTTTATACCTTAAAACATGGAACAGGATTAGAGAGGGAAGGCAAAACAACACCGCTGATTATTCATAAGACTGAGACACTTAATATATTTATCGATACAAAACATCCCATTTTTACTAAGTATCAAGTTAGAGCACAGGACGTTATTGCAGTTGAATTGGCAAAATGGATACAGGATCAAAATAGTAGGCATATGTCAGGAGATTCAATGCACCTTTGGTCAATAAGTAGTCTATATTGGGAAATTATTAGAGCAGCTCATTGGGGGGCAGGCTTAGCTATAGATGCAAATGAGACTCGAAACCGAATAGAAGCATTTTTCAAAAGGATAAAAGAAGAATTACCATACCTTTTAGAATCAGAATCTGAAGATATTCAAAATAATATGTTGCCCGAAGAAAAACACGAACTAGCATTAACGCTTGTAAGTAATGGGTTCGACCCTTCACAAATAACTAAGGTTATTGAGGAAGGCAAATTTTTAGGTTACTTATCAAATAGACTGATTGTCAAACTTATTGTACAATATGCTGAAAAGTTTTTTGATGGTAAATTTTGGACTGATTCGTACTTGAACATTGATTTGAATGTATTTGCACAGTCTACTGTCACCGAGATACGAAATCATATCAAGAATAAATACCGTAACTTCCTTGAAGATATATTAGGTTACTACGAAAACAGAAATCCTGATGAAGGCTACACCAAAAGGGTAAATCAGACATTAGAATTACTGAGTAAGAAGCTGATATAGGAAGTGGTTTATATGTCATTTATTGATGACAATCTGTTGAATTTAGGCCCGTGGCAATCCTTGGAGAGGAATGTTGCCCGTTTAATGCATCATTCTGGTTTTGAAGATATACGGATTGTGGGACAGAGCAATGACCACGGTGCAGACATATTGGCACACCGTTCAGGGAATAGGTGGCTAGTACAAGTTAAATTCAGGAAATCTGGTAATGTTGGTATTGATGTTGTCGATAGAACGGTTGAAGCTGCCCGATTCTACAAAGCTAATGTACCGGTTATTGCAACTAATCAAATGTTTACTGATGAAGTGAAGAGAAAACAAGCTTCTTTGCTAGCAAATCAAATAAATCTCCAATTGTGGGACAGGTATAAGCTAAAAAAAGATTGGGATCGTTTGACAATAAAAAGTCCATATCTAAGAAACCCTAGACAATATCAGGAAGAACCAATCGACAGTATTGTTGAAGCATATCAAAACAATGAACTGAAGAGGGCTTTGATAGTTCTTGCTACTGGCTTGGGAAAAACTTTTGTCGCTGCTGAATCAACTAGGAGAATTTTAGAACTGGCTGAAAAAATACGTCCTAAGAAAATACTTGTGCTTGCTCATACAAATGAATTAGTTTATCAGCTAGAAAAAGCATTTTGGCCATTTATGGATAAAACGATGAATTCAACTTTATGGAATGGATATGAAAAAGGATATCCCAACCAGTCTTTATTTACATTTGCTTGTCTCGATTCTATAGCAGAACATATTTCACGAACAAATGAATTGCCAGCAAAGTATGACATGATTATTGTAGATGAATGCCACCATGCTGGGTCTGCAACCTATAAAAAAGTATTAGATGAAGCCCAGGCAGGGAAAAAGTGGGGGGCATTTTTACTCGGAATCACAGCAACCCCATGGAGAAGTGATGATGAGAAGGTTGAGGATATTTTCGGACCTAAACTGGTAAGTCTAAGCATTATTGAAGGCCTGAGGAACGGCTATTTAGCAAATATTGATTATAGGATGTTTGTAGATAATATTAATTGGGAGTCACTTGCAGATATACATGAATTAACCCCAAAAGCTCTAAACCGGAGATTGTTTATTAGAGAATGGGACGATGCTGTAATATATAAACTAAAAAATACGTGGAATGAAGTAGACAAACCTAGGGCCATAGTTTTTTGTTCAACAATTGACCATGCTTTGACAATGAGAGATAAAATCAATACTATGGGATTTGCGAGTGCTGAAGCTATTTTTTCTGGTAATACTTCTGGAATTAGATTATCTGCTGCCGAGAGGAATCGTATGCTAGCCGATTTCCATGCTGGTACAATTCAAGTAATGTGTGCTGTGGATATTTTTAATGAGGGTGTTGATGTACCGGACGTCAACATTCTTGTTTTTCAACGAGTAACGCATAGTAGACGAATCTTTATACAACAATTGGGGAGGGGGCTTAGAATAAGTCCCGGTAAAAAGAAAGTAATTGTTTTGGATTTCGTTTCTGATATTCGCAGGTTTGCTGCAGGGCTTGAATTAAAGCAATCTTTAGAAGGAGCGCCAGTATATTTGGAACTCGGCAATCCAGTTAAATTTATGAATGTAGCTGGGGAAGATAAGAAAGCTGAAAATTTTTTAGGTCAATGGCTTCAGGATGTCGCGACAATACAAGATGCTAAAGAAGATGACCACATCCTAAAATTTCCTCCGCCGCTAATAGACAGGTAAGGTGATCTGATGGATTTCTATGATGTTGTAAAAGATTTGAAAAAACTAAAAAATCAG
The DNA here is from genome assembly GCF_052115185.1 of Paenibacillus sp. 2TAB19. Taxonomy (NCBI): domain Bacteria; kingdom Bacillati; phylum Bacillota; class Bacilli; order Caryophanales; family Paenibacillaceae; genus Paenibacillus; species Paenibacillus sp. 2TAB19. Next base: position 11,766 of record NZ_JBFRGE010000054.1, read on the forward strand.
AAGCTCGTATCCATTATCCCGGGTTCGGAAATTACTTTACTAGATGTTACAGAAAACGGATTGATAATTGAGAATATAAAAGGAAAGCAAATAAAAAGACCATTGTCCGAGATAAAACGAATTGTTCAAGCACTTTCGAGTGAAAGACCGATTCATGTTGAGTCGATATTGGAGGGTGGTGGATCAAGCAGGAATCAACCCGAAACTATATTAGCGAACTTACCTTACATTGAGTGGCTTAAGATAAAGAACAAAAAGCATATTGTTTGGGTAAAAGAGAGAACACATCCATATGGCACAAAAAAAGAAGTTGATCCTGAAACGGCAAGTATGATTAAAACAAATATCTTGACTGGATCTATCACAAACACAGCCGGAATTATACCCACAAAGACAGTCTTGTGTTTTTGCAGCAAATTAAGTGATGCAATTAAATATTATAAAGAAATCATAAAACAAGAGCCTGATGTATTAGATACGCATTATGCGATCTTTAAAAGCGAAGGTATAGTTATTGTATTAWGAAAATTGGTGCAAGGGATTAGTCAAGGGACCTCTGGTCCTTTGCTCATTGTACATGATATTGAACAACTAATAATTGATATTTCCGGGCAGGCTTTCAAAGTGGTTAAAATCGAGAGCGATGATATTTTCCCAAAACAGCTAGTCATATATGGACCAGAAAACCTTACTGTAATATACAGCGAAAAGGTATTAATGCATGGCGATTGGTGACGATTAAGGGGAAATACGGKATATACCATTCCCTTTTTTACTTATCTTCATTTGATATAATTTTGAAGATGTATTCTCGGAATGACAGTTAAGTAGGCGGGCGTAAAATTAATGAGACGTAATATTAAAAAGGCAGAGTATAATAACGTTCGTATAGTAACTGAGTTTTTGAAAAGGCATAATGAAGAATAGATTTAACAATTCTTGACCACATGATAGAGGTTTCGTATAGAAGTTCTCCGAACTTTTCGAGACCTCTATATACGTTGTAGGGTGTAAGAGGGATATTGTCAATTAATCAAGATGTGAACGGAAATGATAGAAGTAGCGGCTGCCATTATTGAGGATGAAGCGGGTCGAATACTGATTGCACGGCGAGCCAAAGGGAAGTCGCAGGAGGGCATGTGGGAGTTTCCCGGCGGCAAGTTGGAACCGGGAGAATCGCCCGAGGACTGCTTGCGGAGAGAGCTACTGGAGGAAATGGGCATTACGATCGAGCCTTATGCGTATGTCGGCGCCAATAAGCACGATTACGGGACGGTGATGATCAAGCTCATCGCATATAAAGCGAGCTTCGTGAGCGGGGAGTTCGTGCTGACGGATCATGATGATTATCGGTGGGTTGGGACGGAGGAGTTCGAGGAGTATACGTTTGCTCCTGCGGATGTTCCTTTTTTGAGGATGTTAAATGAATAGAAGGTTGCTGATGAATTGATAGGCTCCTCATATGATAGACAGGTGAAATACGAAACCTCTCTACAGTATGGGGAGTCTTTTTTTGGAACTCTATGGCTAAAAAAAGTGAAAAACCAACGCAGGGTGTAGTATATTTAGGTCAATGTGCTAATGAAGATTATGGGAAAARGGGAAATGGACGCAATGAGAAAGCAATTGACAGTTCTAATCGGCATGGTTGTTGTCTTTACCGTCGTTATATCGCTATTCATCTATGAATGGGTGAATCCTACGTTTCAGTACCCGGAAGCGCGAGGAGGGGTACTGGACGCCAGTCATTGGGATTTTGCGAAGCAAGGAATTGTACCGCTGCGGGGAGAGTGGGAGTTTTACGAGAACAAGCTGCTGACTCCGCAAGATTTTCACTCAAGCGACAATACACTCGAAGCAGAGCGCAGAATCGTTAGCGTTCCCGGAGGGTGGAAGGGCGTCGTTTCCTCCGGCAGCGGGTATGGCGCGGGTACGTATCGTCTGCGAGTTGAAGTTGGCGAGCCTGATTTCTATAGCCTTAGAGGCAAAAAAATTCGCATGTCCAGCCGTATCTATATGGATGGATCGGACCTAGGCGGTTCCGGTAAACCGGATTTGTCGGCAGATCGATTCGTACCAAGCAATCTTCCGGTGTTCGGCACGATCAAAGCGGATACCAATACCATTGACGTTATCATTCAGATAGCTAGCTACCGCTATTTGGAAGGCGGATTGGTGCAAGCGCCGGAATTCGGATTAACGGATGAAGTAATGGCGAGGCGCGATAATACCCGTCTGGCAGATATGATTGTCATCACCGCGCTGCTAGTGTTCGGGGTTTATTTCGCAGGTACGTTCAAGCAATGGAAGAAAGAGCCTTATCTCGTCTGCTTCAGTTTGTTCTGCTTGTCATTAGGATTGTTCTTCAGCATCGACAACGAAATCGTGATGGCAACCCTGTTCCCGGGCATATCCTTTCTGTTGTTGCAGAAAATGCTCTTTATTCTGCCTTACGTATCCGTCTTCTCGTTTACTCTCTATGTCTATCTGTACCTGGACCTTAAGGCGAGCACGGAATATAAGTGGCTGAGACGAGTCTCCTACGTCTTTTTGATTGTACTGATTGCTCTGCCGAACGAATACCTGGTCGATGTTCTTTGGATCGGGATCGTCCTGCAATTGATCACCTTCGCTTTCATGATTCGCTGGATTTTTCGTAATCGGAATGGCGGGGTTCAGGTTTACTATATTTTGCTCGGTCTATTCTTCCTTATTATAAGCTGGGTATATGCTCAGACGCGCTATCAGCTGGCGCTCGACAACCCGTACTATATGATCGTCACGCCGCTGCTTCTCGTTTTATCGCAATCGTTTCTCATGTCGGACCGGATGCGCGACGCGTTCGTGCGGAACGAGCGATTGGCCGAACAGCTCATTGCGTACGATCGCCAAAAAGACGAATTTCTTATCCACACCTCCCACGAGTTCAAAACGCCGCTGCACGGCATTATTAATCTGGCGCAGGTGGTCATCGATCAGAGCGGCGAAGAGATGGCGCATCGGCATCGCGACAACTTGAACTTCATCATTGCCCAGGCAAACCGTCTGTCTACGCTGGTGAACGATATTATCGATTTTCAGAGCTTGCAGCTAGGGAGCCTGGCTTTCCAGAATCGGCATTTCGACGTGAGCGGCACGGTGCAGGCTACGCTCGAAGCGTTAACCATTATGCGCAGGAACGATCAAGTGAGGCTGATCAATCAGGTGCCTCCGGGAGCCTACTATTTGTTCACAGACGAGAACCGCCTGAAGCAAATTCTCGTGAATCTGGTCGGCAATGCGTTGAAATATACGGAACGGGGAAGCGTGGCGGTGGCCGCAGAGTCGCGAGAAGGCTGGCTAAGCCTGACGTTCACGGACACCGGTGCCGGGATGAGCGAGGTACGGCAGCAGGAGCTATTCAAAGCCCACCTGTACGAAGGCGGCGAAGAACCGGCGGATCCGATGTTTAAATCATCCGGTCTAGGTCTGAAAATATCGAAGGCTCTTGCGATGCAAATGGGCGGCGATCTGGAATTGAAGTGGTCGGAGCGGGGAAGAGGTTCGGTGTTCGAGCTGCGGCTGCCGGAGGCGTCGGCAGCGCAAAGCGAAATGGAGGGGGCCTGGGCAGAAGCCGCTGTCAGCGAGGAACCGCCGCTGCTATCCGGGTCAAGCTCGCTGACGGCTGAAGAGTCGTCTCCGCACGCGATGGAGCGATCCCCAAAGATGAAGATTTTGCTGGTGGATGATGATGCCTCCAATATCAAGGTACTGCGGGAGTTATTCGCGCCTGGTCGTTATCACGTTCTCGTGGCTTATAACGGAGCGGACGCGCTCAAGCTTATTCAGGAGCATCGCGGCGATCTGTCGCTTGTCCTGCTCGATGTGATGATGCCCGAGCTTTCCGGGTATGAAGTGTGCAGGCGAATTCGGGAGGAGCACCCGCTCTACAAACTGCCCGTTATACTGCTGACGGTACGCAGCTCGCCGGCTGATATCGCGATGGGCCTCGAAGYGGGGGCTAACGATTTTCTGGTGAAACCGTTTAGCGGCAAGGAGCTGCTGGCTCGGGTACAGACGATGCTTCAATTGAAGGAAGCCGTGGAACAGGCCATTCACATGGAGACGTTATTTTTGCAATCGCAGATCAAGCCGCATTTTATATACAACGCCTTGAGCGGTATTATCTCGTTATGCTACAGCGACGGCCCGAGGGCAGGCAAGCTGCTGGGCGAATTCAGCAACTATTTGCGGCTAAGCTTCGATCTGGACCCCCGGCATGCCAAGGTCAGTCTGAAGCGGGAGCTGTCTCTCACCAAATCCTATGTTGAGCTGGAGATGGCGCGTTTCGGCTCGCGTCTAAATGTGGAATGGGATGTGGATGTCCGAACGGAGGCGTTGATTCCGGCATTGCTCCTTCAGCCATTGGTCGAGAACGCGATTCGTCACGGCATTATGAAGCGACTGTCGGGAGGCACGGTGGTCATTCGGGCGAAGCTGGAGCCGCAGGGCTTGCGTATGGCTGTACTGGACGATGGGGTCGGCATGACCGAAGAGCAACTGAATCGAATCGCGAAGCCGGAGCGGCTGGAAGGAAGCATCGGTCTGATTAACGTACATAAGCGGCTCATGAACGAGTTCGGGCAAGGCTTGCTGGTGGAGAGCGTTCAGGGCAAGGGGACGACCGTTGCCTTCCTGATTCCTTCCAGCGTGGGCAAGGCCGGACCTGACGAAGAGGGGGACGATGCAGGATGATAAGAGCGATTGTCGTAGATGACGAGCTGCTCGTTGCCGAGCAAGTGGACAGAATGTTGGTTCAAGCCGGCGTGAAGGTGTTGGGCCGCTGCGTGAATCCTCACGAGGCGCTTGGAATGGCCAAGGCTTTGCAGCCCGATGTCCTATTTCTCGATATCGAAATGCCGGAGCTGAGCGGATTGGAAATCGCGGAGCGGGTCTATGCGGACAAGCTCGACATGGAAGTCGTGTTCATTACCGCCTACAATCAATACGCGATCGACGCTTTCCGGGTGAATGCTCTCGATTATTTGTTAAAGCCGGTGATGGAGGAGGATTTGGAGCGTACGCTGGAACGCGTCGGCAAGAGACGGCAGCATCGCGGAGTGGCGGTCGGCAGCACAGGACAACAGACGGCCGTTGCCGCGCTGTTCGGCAAGTTCGCGCTGCATGTGGATGATGCCCTCGAGCAGGTTCGCTGGGTGACGGCCAAGTGCGCGGAGTTGTTCGCGTATATGCTGCTGCAGCCTTTGGACAAAGAGGTCAGCAAGTGGGAGTTGTTCGAGGCGCTCTGGCCGATCCAGAATGAGGAGAAGGCGGGAATCAACCTTCGTAGCACGGTTAGCAGAATCAACAAGACGTTACGGGATTGCCGTTCGGGAATGGCGCTGGCTTCCGTCAGAAACGGCTACAGACTGGTTTTGTCCGATGAAGCGCCGTCGGTGGACGCGGCGGAATTGGAGCTTTTCGTGCTGGATGCCGTCGAGCCGATCCAGGACAATCTAGCCTATGTCGAACAGCTTGTTCTCCGTTGCAGCCGACCGTTCCTACAGGAGTTCGACGGCACCTGGTGCGAGCCTTACCGCAAGCAGTATCGTCAGTACTTCCTGCACCTGGGGAAGAAGCTGCTCTTATATTACGAGCGAGTCGAGGCGGAGCCGCTCAAGGCGATGCGGTTAGCAGATCTGCTGGTCGAACATGACCCTTACGACGAATCGCTACGGGAATCGGCTCTGAAGCTGCAGCATCGCATTGGCGGTTCCAAGCGCGCGGCCGCCTACTATGAAGCATATGCCGAGTTGATTCATACCGAACTGGGAGCCGTTCCGGGCGACAAGCTCACCGCGTTGCTTCGCGCTTTCTCGAATTGAATCCTATCGCACGAAGGAACCTGCATTTCTAAGCGGGTTCTTTTTGTTTTGCAACAATTTTGCAACAACGCTCCCGTTATAATGTCACCATAGCGTGCATCAAAACAACTAGGGAGGCACTTGAATGAATCCGGAAAATCCTAAGCTCAAAAGATTCATCTCAGCAACTTTGGCATTTTTGCTGATGTTTAACGTTTCGTTCTTTTTGAATGGGCAAGAGGCGCATGCGGCGGCGACGAACCTGGCGCTGAACAAGCCGGTGACGGTAAGCGGTACTTTTAGCAGCTACGTGGGAAGTAATGCAGTAGATGGCGTTAACGGTACTTTCTGGTCTCAAAACAATACAACTACAGGGGGCCATTTAACGGTCGATTTAGGCGCACCGACGACCTTTAATGCATGGGAAATTTATCGTGGGTGGTACATTATGGGGATCGAATTGCAAATCAGCACGAATGGGGTAAACTTCACTCCTATCAACGATCCTAACGCTTCGGCTACGATGACTCCGACCTCGTATTATGACTCGGGCTTGAAACCTTTATCGTCTCCAGTTACTGCGAGATATGTCAGACTTGTTATTAGCGCTAATTACGATAATTATTTTCGAATATATGAATTCAAACTCTACAACATATTGGCTCCTAGCGCCCCGTTGAACGTTAGTGCCGAAGGTGGCGTTAACCAGGCGAAGGTATACTTTACTCCTCCGGCAGATGACGGCGGTGCCGCGATTACGAAGTACACGGTCACTTCCTCGCCGGGTAACATTACCGCGTCGGGCACTTCCAGCCCGATTACGGTCCCAAGTCTACCAGTAGGAGACTATACGTTCACGGTTAAAGCGACGAATATCGGGGCAACAGGCTCCAGTTCCACGGATTCCAATTCGGTTGCGGTAACCGCACCGGCGTCGCCTGAAGCTACGCCAACGGCTGGAATTGATTACGCGACCGAACAGCTGACAGGATTGGTGGCGAACGACGCCTACTCCATTAACGGTACGGCGGTGACGGCGGACGGCAGCGGCAAGGTAGCGATCGACGGCAGTTGGCTGGGCGTAGCGGTGAATGTGGTGAAGAAGGGCAACGGCACTTCGACGACCGACAGCACGGCGCAGACAGTTAGCTTGCCGTCCCGACCGGCTATGCCGGCCGCAGGAAAGACGGACGAGACATCCATTAGCGGCAACAACGGTACGCTGACGAACGTGACGTCGGCGATGGAGTACAAGAAGGGGGCAGCTGGCAGTTGGACAAGCGTAACCGGTACGAGCGTAACGAGACTGGCGCCGGATACGTACTCCGTGCGCTTCAAAGCAACGTCCTCAGCCTTCGCATCTGTTGCGCAGACGTTAACGATTGCGGCATTCATCGGATCGCCGGAGACGACACCGGAGGCGGTGATCGACTACGCGGCGGAACAGTTGACGGGATTGGTGGCAAACGGCGCCTACACCATTAACGGAACGGCGGTGACGGCGAACGGCAGCGGCAAAGTAGCGATCGACGACAGTTGGTTGGGTGTCATCGTGAACGTGGTGAAGAAAGGCGACGGCACGACGACAGCAGATAGCGAGGCGCAGACAGTTAGTTTGCCGTCCCGCCCTGCTACGCCGGCCGCAGAAAAGACGGACGAGACATTCATTAGCGGCAACAACGGTACGCTGACGAACGTGACGTCGGCGATGGAGTACAAGAAGGGGACGGCTGGCAGTTGGACAAGCGTAACCGGTACGAGCATTACGGAGTTGGCGCCGGATACGTATTACGTGCGCGTCAAAGCAACGTCTTCGGCCTTCGCATCTGATGCACAGTCAGTAACAATCGCGGCGTTCATCTCGCCGCCGGAGACGACACCAGAGGCGGTGATCGACTACGCGGCGGAACAGCTGACGGGACTGGTGCCGAACGCAGCCTACTCCATTAACGGTACGGCGGTGACGGCGGACGGCAGCGGTAAGGTGGAGATCGACGGCAGCTGGCTGGGCGAAATCGTGAACGTGGTGAAGAAGGGCAACGGCACGACGACGGCCGACAGCACGGCGCAGACGCTAAGCTTGCCGTCCCGACCGGCAGCTCCGGTTGATATAACGGTGACGGATATTACCTATAACGGAGCGAATGACGGTTCTATTCTCAACGTAAATCCTACGATGGAGTTTAAAATAGGGAATGCGGAAACATGGACGAATATAACGGAATCGTCGGTTGTCGGACTAGCGCCTGGCGATTATTATGTACGAGTAGCCGCAACAGAATCGGCATTTGCCTCTATCCCTGCTCAGGCAACCATCCATGACACGGATGCAACCATTCCAGGGGAGCCGAATGTGAGTGCCGACGATGCGGGCAATGTCATTATCGGTCTGGACACTACGATGGAAATTTCGGTTGACGGTGAAGCTTACGTCCGATATGACGGAACCAACATGCCGCAACTGAGTGGCGAGCATACGGTTCAGGTGCGAGTGGCTGCCAGCGGCTCCATTCCGGCGGGACCGCCCGCTACGCTGATCTTCACGACGAATGCTTCCGTTCCGGCCGGAGGCTTGACGGTGACCGCTATAGATCCTAGAGGCGCGGCAAACGATGGCAAAACCCGAATTACAGTAACGCCTGCCACTGACGGTGAGAACAGTCTGGTCTACTTTAACTTCGGCAGCGGCATCGTAGACGTACCGAATGTCGGCGATACGCGTAGCAGTTACCTGAATGTTCCAAGCGACCGCTTAATCCCGGCGGCGAACGGCGACAAGATCGGCGTAGCCGAGGTAGACGCGCAAGGCCAAGTCGTGAAGTTTGGTCATACGACAGCGCGTGTTATCGCCGAACAGTCGGTTACTCCGCCTACTAACGAAGCATCGACCGGTCCGAACGAAGAGTCGATCGACGTGCTGGTTAACGGCAAGGTCGAAAATGCGGGCAAAGCAACAACGACGGAATCGGGCGGCGTCAAGACGACGACGGTCGTCGTCGATCCGGCCAAGCTTCAGTCGAAACTGGATGCGGAGGGCGTGAATGCCGTCGTCACCATTCCGGTCAAGTCAAAGTCGAACGTCATTGTCGGCGAATTGAACGGCCAGATGGTTAAAAACATGGAGAATCTCTTGGCGACGCTCGTTCTTCAGACGGACAAAGGCAGCTACACATTGCCGGCGAAGGAGATTAACATCGACGAATTAGCAGGCAAGCTCGGCAGCAACGTGAAGCTAGAGGACATTCAGCTAAAAGTCACGGTTGCGCAAACACCGGACACGATGGCCAAAGTAGTCGAGAGCGCAGCGTCGGAGGGCGAATTCTCTGTTGTCGTGCCCGCAGTTGACTTCACGGTCACAGCCACCTATGGCGGGAAAACCGTCGAGGTTACGGCGTATAACGTCTATGTTGAACGCATGGTCGCTTTACCTGACGGCATCGATCCGAACCGAATTACAACGGGCGTCGTCGTTGACCCGGACGGAACGGTTCGGCATGTACCGACCCAGATCGTAATGATTGATGGCAAGTCTTACGCGATAATCAAAAGCTTAACCAACAGCACGTACGCGGTCGTCTGGCATCCGATCGCCTTTGCCGATGTGGAGAAGCATTGGGCCAAGGAAGCAGTGAACGACATGGGGGCGCGTCTCGTCATCCATGGCGTGAACGAGACTTCGTTCAATCCGGACGCGGACATCACCCGCGCCGAGTTCGCGGCGATGATCGTGCGCGGATTGGGACTGAGGCTGGGCGAGGCATCGCAGAGCTTCAGCGACGTCGCAACGGACGCTTGGTATGCGAGCGCCATTCAGACAGCCTTAGACTACGGCTTGGTCTCGGGTTATGAGGACGGTACCTTCCAGCCGAATGCCAAGATCACGCGCGAGCAGGCAATGGTTATCATCGCCAAAGCGATGAAGCTGACGGGGCTCGCCAAGGTAACGGGCGTGCCCGATAAGGATGCAGTGCTTGGCAAGTTTGCCGACAGCGCCAATATGGGCACGTGGGCAACAGACAGCATCGCGTTAGCCGCCGAGGCAGGGCTAATCAGCGGCCGTAGCAACGGCAAGCTGGAAGCCAAAGCCAATGTCACCCGCGCCGAAGTGGCGACGTTGATCCAAAGATTGCTTAAGCAGTCGGATCTCATCTAAAACCTAAAGCGTAATGAAGAGGGCATAGAACAATGTCATTAAGTTAAGCTAAAAGATAAGAGCGGAAATGAAAATGGAATCTGAAACGGCACGGGAAAAGCCCTGTGCCGTTTTTTTTTTGTGCAAGCACTTAAAGTAATATTGCCCCCGTAAAGGATAAGACTGCCTCATAGGAACTCTATGGCAACACTCGTATGATAAGATTAGTCCACAATATATACAGATTGTGTTTGGAAAAAAAAATTTTTTTGAGCTCGTGAAAACGCTAACATCGGGTCGGTTGTGGACGGGGGGGCGCTTTTACAAGATTGTACATATGGAAAAGTAGAGGTGATGCGGCGGCGAGTGTAGAAGCGGGTAAGTGTTGTCCGGCCACAAATGAGGGGTTCCTATCAAGCTGAAAGCGGCATAGAAGGTCAAACGAAGTTTTCAAGAGTTATGGGGTCTCTTCAAAACCTAAAAACTTTATATATGGAGGAAATTTCTGAATGATAAAAAGACGGTTATTAGCATCTTTGCTTGTGACGGCGATGCTACTTACTTTGTTTTCTCCGCCTAGAACGGTCAGTGCGGCATGGGGAGATGACTTAACTCTCTTGACCGTAAATGCGGGCGCGGATGGAAATACGGCGACAGAAACCGTTGCGCCGGACGGACAGACAGCGTGGAGCTTAAACACCGGAACCTCGAAGGCCGGGGGTCCTTGGGACAACCTCTTCACGCCGAGCGTAGCGCCTCTAAGAGATGTATCCGCTTACAAAGACGGCTACCTCGCTTTYGAAATGTATATTCCGAGTGAGAGCTTCAAAAATATGCAAGGAAACAACTGGCTCGTCGTCGTGAGCGACGGTAATAATGACTTTAACACCAATTCTCGTCTCCAGCTTGATATAAGCGGTGTCACGAACGGAGAGGTGGGCACATGGGCGACGGTCTATACGAAGTTATCTTCGTCAAGCACCGTAGCCGGCAGCTTCAATGACGCCTGGCTAAGCCAAGTAAACAGACTGGCCATGCATCTACAATGGGATACGAGTGTCCCTAGCACCCCTGTTTTCATCAAAAACGCGCGTTTCCAGAAAAGCGCGTTAGGCGTTCCGAGTTCGCCTTCAACGGTTCCCTCCCTTGATGTAGCAACGCGAACCGTAACGGCGGACGCACCTGCTAGCGGCCAAGCTGTGGAATTCGCAATTAGCGAAGATGGAATCGCTCCAGCATCTGGTTGGGTGGACGGCGTTAATATCGATGACGTGTATACGCATCAATTCGCCTCATTACCAACAGCCGACACCTACTATGTATTCGCTCGCGCGAAAGCAGACAGCAATTACAACTTCGTCGGTCCATCTTCAAGAATTACGGTAACGTCAATTGACGAACAAGTATTGGTAGATGACGCGGCGGCGTCTCTGACATGGGATACGATTAAAGGCAGCAATACTTCGATTGACGATGTCAAATCACAGCTTATCCTTCCGACAGCTTTAGGAACGACTAACGTAGCATGGTCTTCGGACAATGCGGCTATTAGCAGCACAGGAAGCGTGAATCGTCTATTGAATAGAGAAGCAGACAAAACCGTTGTACTCACGGCGACTATAACCAAGGGTGCAGCAAGTGCTACTCAAACGATTACGGTGACGGTGAAAGCCGTGCCGGCGGCGGTAAACGCACTGGCTGCGACGTATTTCCCTAATATAGAAGAGGGAACGATCAGCGCGGTTGCGCCGGACGGAAATAACGCGGTTAAGCTTGGCGCTGGGAAAATAGGCGCAGGCGCTGAACGGCTTTGGGATGCCCGCTTTATTAATAGCGGCGGCAACCAGGATTTATTAGGTTACGCGAATCAATATTTTGTTTTTGATATGTATGTTACGCATGCTGACCTTTTGAATTTCAGCGGCAATAACTGGGTCGCTATCGCGTCTGGCGGTAACAATTTGGATACCAATTCACGTCTTAGCCTTAATGTCAGCGAAATGAGAAACGGACATGTCAATGAATGGATGACTGTCTATGTGCAATTATCGGGAGCCAATTCTCCGAATGGTTTCAATCCCGTTACTTTGAATACGGTAGAGTCAGCGAGATTGCAAATGCAATGGGCTGCTGTGCCTCAAGGCGACATCTATGTGAAGAACCCGCGTTTCCAGAATAACGTGGATTCGCCGAGACCTACTCCTGAATCTGTTGAGACAGCGAACAACGTTACGTTATCGTCAGCAGCGCCGGCGAACGGTCAGGCTGTGCAGTTCGCAATCAACACCACCGGCAATACTCCTGCAGTCGGCGATTGGACGACGGGGACGCTAAGTGCAGGCGTTTATACAGCGACATTCACCAAGCCCGCAGGCAACACCTATTACACATTCGCGCGCACGGCTCAAAATACGCAATATCCTTTTGCAGGAACGCATGCGAGAGTTAAAGTGGAGCATCTTGACGATGATCAAGCAATAGCGGATGCGAAAACGAAGCTGACTTGGGACACGATCAGGAATTCGAATGCGATTCAATCCGAAGTAAGAACGGCGTTGACGCTGCCGACAACAGGTGCGAATGATACGGCAATCACATGGTCGGCCGCACCGACAGGCATCATTAATACGACAACCGGCAGCGTAACTCGTGACGAAGACGAAGATCAAGCCGTAACCCTTACGGCGACCATTACCAAAGGTGCTGCAGCAGCTGCTACTAAAGCTTTTAGTCTGACAGTAGCCAGTACGTCTAATGAGCTTGCTGAAGTGTTCATTGACTTCAACAATACTGCAACCTTTGCTGAAGTGGATGAAATCGGAAGCGGACTCGGTGACGGCGGAGATCCGGCGGGACCGTATCCTGGCCTTCAAGGCAGCGGCATAGGCATTAGCCTCACCGGTGACGGCAGCGCAGTGGAACGAGTAACGCAAGACGGTGTAAATGCTGTGAAGGTTGGCAGCTTTATATACGTCATTGCAGACGACGCTCAGCTTAAGCAAGCAAACATGGTCGAATTAGAGGTCAAATACTGGAGACCGAGCGCAGCCAGCGGTATTTCGTTGCAGTATAACACCATCTATGCCGGCAACTTCTCCGGGTTTGATGCGTATCGATCAGCGAGTATCCCGGCGACAGGAAGCGGCAACACTTGGGTAACTTCCAAAGTTGCGCTTAACGGAGCTAACTTTGCGGTCGGCGCACAGAATCAAGGCGCGCACCTTCGTATCGGTACAGCCGGAGCAATCATTCAGAGCATACGGATAACCGAAATTCCGCCAACGGATGAACAAGCGGTCCAGCTTGCTTCGGAAGCGCTGACTTGGGACGCGATCAAGGGCGCGAATACGAGACAAGATCTGGTTGAAACCGATGTGACTCTTACTGAAGCAGGTTCGGCGAGAACGCATATTGCGTGGACATCTACCAATGACACGGTAATAAACAGCGACACCGGCGCAGTAGCTCGTCAAGAAGCCAATGAAGCCGTAACGCTCACGGCGACCATAAGCAAAGGTACGGCAGTATCGGTTGTAAAAACCTTTACGATCGTCGTTCGCGGAACAGGTACCGGAACCGACGAGGATGCGGTGAATGGTATGTTGAACAAGCTGACATGGGATCTAATCAAAGGCGTAAATGCTTCTGAGGGGAATGTGACAACGAACTTGGTTCTTCCGTCAATGGGCGACAATATGACGGATATTACATGGGCGACATCCGACGCTGCTCTCATCACCGCTKCAGGCCTGATACCGACTAACCGTCCGGACGGCGGCGGTAACGTAACGCTTACGGCGACGATTAAGAGAGGTCCGGTAGCCGCTCCCGTAACCCAGACGAAAACATTTTCGTTGACGGTTCCGAATCGATATGATTTCGCCAAACACATGAGAGAGGCAATCGCTCAAGTGAACGATGCGAAGGATTGGGCGATCTCTGACTTTAACGTAATCGCTTTCGGAGCGAAGACAGAAGAGATGGCGGAAGACGAAAACTTAGTCGATTTCGATAACAGAGAGGCTTTCCAAGCGGCGATTGACGCGGCTTATAACGACGGCGGCGGCGTCGTCTACATTCCGGCAGGAACCTATGCGTTCCGTACGGAGACGACCGGCACAATAAGCGTTAAAAGCACGACCGGCAATACAACCTATGAATATAAACAAGTATTGAATTTGCGGGCAGGCGTACAGCTCCGCGGCGAATGGGATAATCCGGATGCGGAGGATTACGACGGTCAAATTGACGGTACCATTCTCGCAGTTTATGCCGGACATAATTCCGCCAATTATGACACGTATGTTGACTCCGACGAGCGAGAAAATCAGACAGGCGGCAAAAAAGTAGCTAACGTGTCCGATAGATTCATAGACATGGAACAAGGCACAGGCGTAACGAACCTTTCCGTATGGTATCCGAATCAGGATATTAATGCTGAAACCGAAGTTGAAGTGAGGAACGAAGACGGTCAGAAGACAGGGGAAACGGAGATCATTAAAGGCATCCCGTATCCGTGGACGTTCTATCAGAGAACCGGAAACAGCGTGACGCTGGATAATGTGACTCTGGTCAACGCATGGGGAGGATTCATCTCTCTGCCGAGCGAGATGCACTATGTTCTGAACAGCAAAATGACGGCTCTCTACAAGGGCGTAGTAGTTCACACGTGTACGGACATCGGACGGATCGAGAACGTGAACATGAACCCGAAATACTGGGCGAACTCGGGACTTGACGGCGCACCGTCTCTAGCGGACGCGAGAGCGTACACAAGAGAGAATGCTACCGGATTCATGATGCACCGTTCCGACTGGGAGTACGTATCGGGATTGAACATTTCCGGATACAAGACGGGGATGTGGATCGGAAGAGAACCCGGCGGCGACGAAGCTCCGAACGCGCAGTTCTACGGATTGAAAATCGAGGACAGTGTTACAGGCATGTATATTGACAACGTCAACGGTTTTGGTCTGCTGATCTCGAATTCGGAATTCGGCGGCGATACTGCCGTACAGTTCGACGAACGTTTCAACACTTCTGTTCAATTCAACGGTGTTGATTTCAAAGGTCCGATCGTAAGCAACGCCAGAGGCGGAGTTATATCGTTCGAGGATAGCACATTCGACGAATATGACAATTACGCGCTGAACCTCCTTAATCGGGGCAACGCATTGGTCAGTCAGAGCAACTTCAAACAGGCAGACAAACATGTCAATCTCGGAGCTAACTTCGGGACGTTCAAATCGGTAAATTCCGGTTACAACCTTAACATTGAGAGTGCTAATCTTGCCGAGCACATCGATAACCTTGAGCTTGACGTTAAGGCTGACGGAAATAACACTACGGTACAAATCGTTAACAACGTTGATTACCTATTTGAACCGATTCCGAAAGACGTAAAAACAGATATTGACGTACACCCGAGACCGACATCGGACGCAGTGCTTAGACTTGACTTCCCGCGCTCGTTAACAGGCAACGCGCCGACCGTGGACATATCTGTAAGACTGCAAGAAGCTCTAGACTATATTAAAGATAATTACGGCGGCGGCACGATCTATTTACCGGGTGGAAGATACAGACTGAATAATCCTGTCATCGTTCCCGAGGGTGTAGAACTAAGAGGAACATGGGACGTACAGCATCATACGCAAGGCGGCGGCACGGCCATATTTACAGCTTACACCGGTGGCGCTCAGGGAGAAAACGGACCTTCTCTTATTCAGCTCAAGGCGAACGCAGGTCTCAGAGGACTTAACATCACGCAAGCGAATATAACCAGCGTCAACCTAGCTGACCCTAACCAAACGTTAAAAACTCCGTTCTTGGTACAGGGACAAGGCGCAGGCGTATATGCCATCAACTTAACGATCCCGATAGGGGATAAAGGCATAGACCTTGCTTCCTATCGCACCGATGGTCACTATGTCGATTATTTGGGCGGCACGCTCCTCAGAGCAGGCATCTGGGTCGGAGGAGGCGCGGAAGGCGGATTTATCAGAAATATGCAATTCAATCCGCATTACGCTTTGAGACTTCCAGGAGGTCAAGGATACACGGCACCTTCCGGCGATTTGTACGGATTCGTGCAAAGATACATGAGTGCGCTCAAATTCTCTGATGTGGAAGACCAGACGATTTTCAACAATTTCGTATTCGGTTCGGTGTACGGCGTACACTTCCTGAAAAGAGATTTGGGGAACGGCGAATTCGCTTACCCAGGCAAGATGACGATGATCGGTCACGGTTCGGACGGAACCACGTATGCTCTCTATGTGGAAGACGCGGACGAACATACCAAAATCATCGCGATCAACTCGGAATTGGTTAATACGAACATTGCGACGGAACCGAACAGAGCATATGTCAGAATGGGCGATGTGGCTAATACCGCCAAAATCCACCCTAACGCTGAGCTTGTCCTGTACAACAGCGCGTTCTGGGGAAGTCCGACGGTAGCGGGAGCGATCGTCAATAACGGTATCGTTCGTTTCCAGCAAGCCAACTTCACTCAGCTGCCTGGCAACAATCCGGGTATCGATGTCACCGCCGGAACAGCGCATGTATACTCCTCTTACTTCCAGCCGTCCAAGGATGGCCAGAATAATAATGTGTATGCCATGTTGCGCGAAGGCGGCACAGCGATAGAGCTTAGCAACAATTATTACGCATCCGGGCTCAGAAACAGCACCCCGGCGGGTAACCCGTACGGCATTTACGGCGCGGATCTATTGGCAGAACCGTTCGTGTTTAACCTAACCGACAACGGCGATCAACAACAAATCAGCATCAAGTATAATGTCGGAGGAAGATCCTCTGCGCCTGGGACATTGTCCATTGTTTCCCCGGCGGCTTATGCTGAAGATTTCACGCCGGTCGCATTCGACGCGCTTGCGGCAGGCGAATCCGTAACCGTAGATTTACCGTATTATGTTGCAGGTCTAATGACATTCAAGCTTCAGCTCGAAGACGGAAAAGCATACACCTATACGGCCAAATATGACGCGGCTTACGCTGAAAAGGTAAGCTCCGCCGGATCGGAAAACCCGGCGAAGAGTGCCGCAACTCCGGCATTCGTAATGGATACCGAAGATTATCTAACGATGGGGACGTGGGATGGTACGCAAGACCTCAGAGCACAATCGCATTTCGCGTGGGACGAAAGCAATCTATATGCGTACATTGTCGTTACAGACGACGTGCACTACAATAACCAGTCCGGCGTGAATATTTGGAAAGAGGACAGCTTGCAGTTAGGGATTGATTTACGCAACCCTGTAAACAACAGTACGATGCGGAATGAATTGGGCTTCACGCTCAATAATGACAACCAAGTTGTCGTATTCCCTTGGACTCGCCCTACAGGCGGCAATGCGCCGACTGCTCCGGTAACGGATATCGTGGCAAAGGTTACGAGAGATGAAGCTGCGAAAACGACGATTTACGATCTGAAAATTCCGTTTAATACGGTTCATATCAATGCTGCATCGGAGCTCGCGAACGGAAGAATCGGAATATCGACGATGTTCAATGAATCGGACGGCTCGAATGAATCGGATGGTTCCAGATCGACATATGAAGTTGTAAGCGGACACTTAAAAAATTCAAGTTTGTTTACGGATTTATATCTGTTAAGCGAAGGCGAATACAATGAAAAGCTTGAAGCTTCGGCAACGGCTGCCGTAGACAACGCTGTCGCGTCTGAATTAGCTGCCGATATCGCTATGGCACGCAACTTTGTCGCTATTCTGGCGGACGGCGCAGTGAAGACCAATCTTCAGAACCAGATCGATGCGATCGCCGTGTCCTATACCGTCACATTCAAGGATTGGAATGGAACGGTCCTGAAGACGGAAACGGTGAATCATGGACAGGATGCAACCGCACCGACGCAGCCGTCGCGGACAGGGTACAATTTCGTAGGATGGAGCGTCGCATTCACGAATGTGAGGTCGGATTTGAACGTTGTAGCGCAGTATACCGCTATTCCGAAAAATCCGAACAATTCAGGCAACGGGTCGATACCGTCGACTACAGAGATTACTGTAGATAGCAGCGGAAACGTAACGGTAAGCTCGAAGCCAACGATGAATGATTCGACCAATCTTGCGCAAACGATCTTGTCTCAAAACGAGATCGAAGATGCATTCGGACGCGCAGCTGGCGAGTCAAAACGGATTAAAGTAAAATTATCCGTCACCCCGAATGCGAAGGGTTACGCATTAGGGATTCCGACCTCCTGGTTCAAGGGAGACTCCGATCAAGCGGTCGTAATCGAAACACCGTTTGGCTCGGTTGAAGTATCGAGCGCGATGTTGAACGCAGCTCAGTTGCAAGGCGCTGGGCAAACCGTAACCATCGTTGTTCGCCAAGCGGATAAGAGCGGATGGAGTCAACAGCTTTTCGATGAGATCGGCGATCATCCGGCATTGGATCTGTTGGTCATGTTTGACAACAAAGCAGTAGCGTGGAGCAATAGCGAAGCGCCGGTTACAATCATGGTGCCGTATACACCGACAGCATCGGAGCAAAAAAATGCCGATCAGCTTGTCGTCTGGTACGTAGACGGTGAAGGCAACATAACGCCTGTTCCTAACGGCAGATATGACAACGAAACGGGCCAAATCGTGTTCCGAACTTCGCACTTTAGCCAGTATGCAGTCGTATATGCAGCGCCTAAGTTCAGCGACTTGTCGCGTGTAGCTTGGGCAGCAAAGGCAATCGAAGCGTTGGCGGCTAGAGGCGTAATTGAAGGTACGTCAGCAACGACCTTCGAGCCAAAGACTGCAATCAGCAGAGGGGAATTCCTCGCGCAATTGATCAGACTCCTTGAGCTGGACGCTGCATTCACTGACAACTTTGCTGACGTTGAAGCAAGCTCGCCTTATTACAAAGAGCTTGGAATCGGCCGCGCACTTGGCATTGTCGCTGGCGTTGGCGGGAACAAGTTTTTGCCTGATACGGAAATTAGCAGAGAAGATGTTGCCGCAATCATTAAGCGTGCACTTGATCTATGGCAGAACAAGCTGCCACAAGTATCGTCCAAGTCAATCGACGATTTCAAGGACGGTGCGCAGTCGGCGTCATATGCAAGAGAAGGCTTGGCTTATCTGCTTAGCGTCGGATTGCTCCAAGGAAACAGCAACAACACCTTGAATCCGAAGGGCAACCTGACTCGCGCAGAAGCAGCGGTTATCTTGTATGGAATCTATWCGCATTCAAACTAAGGAATAGAGAGAAGAAGCCAGGGATCGCTCCCTGGCTTCTTCTTCGTTTCTTGCTATTCTTTTATTATTCTTTCATTGGAGGTTTTTATAATAAATCTATCTAGTAGAACAGATGAGGAGCGAGAGGGAAATGATGTATATGATGAGATTATTCGGTTTTCCGCAAGTACTGATAAAAGGATTTACGGTTCGAATCCTATTGGGACTGATGGTATTTTCTTTGTTATCATCTTCATTGGCGTTGCCTGCGTCGGCAGACGCCGGCAGCGATTGGACGCACTGCGCGGACGAGGGAGGAACATGTTCCCCTTCCGGGACGAAAGAGCTGCGATTCGGAGCGGATACCCGATATGTGACGAAAATCATTACCGGCGACGTGACTTGTTCGGCGACGGGATTGTCCGTAACGGATCCCGCGGTCGGCACCGTGAAAACTTGCGAGATTCGCGACTTGCAGCTGGATAGCGGAGTGACCGCAAACGGCAGCGGAGATCATCGGACCGTTACGGTTACATTTAGCGTTTATGCGGCACAAGCGGGCACGATAGAAGATTTGAGAAGCAAAATCACGGTGCAGAAGACGGGGGAGGAAGCTTTTTCGCCGCTGGGTACGAACGATATCGTCTCGAATGTAACGACTGCGGCTTCGTCGAGCTCGTTCTCCATTCACTTCGAGCATGCGTTAGCCGGATCGGAGAACCTCATCCGAATCGATGCCGAGGCATTCGCGGATAGCTCCGCGGTTCCTTATGATCAGACACTGGTGATCGAAAGTATCTTATTCGGGGAGGGGACGGAAAGCAGTCCTTATGAGATTGCAACCGCGGAACAGCTCTTTAATATCAGGGAAGACATGGGGATTGGCGTTTATTATAAGCTGACAGAAGATATTGATTTGAGCGGCTACTCCTCGGGCGAGGGCTGGATGCCGATCGGCGATTGGAATACGCAGGTTTTCGAAGGTTCTTTGGACGGGAACGGATATACGATCAGCAATTTAACGATAAACATGTCCAGTGGCAATACCGTCGGTTTATTTGGTAGTACTAGCGCTTATTCCGTTATTACAAATATGAAGCTGGTAGACGTCCTCATTAACGGGAATACCTATGTAGGCGGTCTGGTTGGATTAAACGAAGGGGCCATTAGCAACAGCAGCGTCACGGGAACCGTCACCGGCTTTAACAGCGTAGGCGGAATGGTCGGTATGAATTTCAATTACGCCCTGATCAGCAACAGCTATGCCGCAGCTGAGGTCACAGCCAATACACGCGCTGCTGGCGGACTTGTGGGATCCAACGATGGGAGAATTAGCAGCAGCCACGCTCAGGGAAGCTTGTCGGGAGGCAGCTATATCGGGGGCCTGGTCGGCTGGAACTATGGGAATGGGATGATCAGCAACAGCTTTGCATCGGGAAGCGGGAGAGGTAATGACACGATAGGCGGTTTGGTTGGTATGAGTCAGGGTTATATTCTTACCAGCTATGCAACAGGGAGTGTAGCCGATGGTTGGGGGATGGGCGGCTTAGTAGGTGCCCAGGTTGCAGGATTGATCAACAACAGCTATTACGACATCCCTGTCGATAATGGTCTTGGTACGTACGTAACAACCGAAGCCATGAAGCTTCATTTTACGTATGTCGGATTTGATTTTTCAGAAGGTACAGGGGCGTGGGGGATGGATTCTTCCTATAATAATGGCTTTCCTTACCTTAAGGCAGCGGTGCCTTCAGCCGTAATCAGCGTAGACGTAAGTCCATCCGCTTCGATCGTAGCTGCGGGAGCAACGAAGCAGTTGACTGCCGTATTGGTAACAGTGGGTGGAGCGGACCAGACCGTAACCTGGACTAGCAGTGATGACTCGAATGTAACCGTTGATGCGAACGGATTGGTGACGGTTGCCTCGAATGCGGCGAAAGGCGACTATACCCTTACGGCAACGTCAACCGCGGATACGAGTAAAATAGGAACGGCAACGGTCAYGGTCCTGCTTAACTTATCCGGCGTAGGCATTAATGTATTAGGCGGAAAAATCACCGGTACGTCGGCGGCTATGGAATATAGCCTGGATTCAACGGACGGAACGGATGGAACGTGGCTGAGCGCAAACGATACGAATACGGATATCACGTTTACGGCAGGGAATATATATGTTCGCGAAGCGGCGATGCCGACAAATTATCTCCTGGTGGCATCAATCGCTAGTGCGGCAGAAGCGCCGAGCGGAGTATCCGCGAATTTGTCCGGTGGGCAGGCTGCCGTGAAGCTAGTAGGCGCTGACCTAACGATGGAATACAGCAGAGATGGCGGCACAACCTGGCAAGCCGTGACATCCATGATTGCGGCGGGAACGGCAACGTTAGACGTATCGTTATTTCCGAATGACAATCTGCAGGTTCGAACTGCGGCAACGACAAGTGCTCTGGCTTCTCTGGCAACGGCGAAGTTGAATGTAGGATCCGTGACAAGCGTAACGGTAAGTCCGGCAACAGCTACAGTTGTTCAGGGAGCGAATCAGCAACTGACAGCTGACGTATCAGTAGTGGGAGGAGCACCACGAACCGTAACTTGGACAAGCAGCGATAACTCGAATGTAGCCGTTGACGCGAATGGTTTCGTAACGGTTGCCGCAAACGCGGTGCCAGGCAACTATGTCGTTACGGCAACATCAACGTTTGATACAAGCAAATCTGGAACAGCAACGATCGCCGTAAAAGCAGCACCTGCCGGGCCATCGGGTGGGGGAAGCAATCCAACCATCGAATCGCCTCTAATCTCCACTGACGGTACATTGACGCTTCCAATCGGAACCAAAGGCGAGGTTAGTTTGGATGGTGCTGTGAAGGTGTCCATTCCGGCAGGCGCAACAAACGAAGAACTGCGAGTAACAATCACCAAAGTGCTGGACACGAAGGCGCTTCCAACACCTGAAGAAGTGCTGGCAAGCCCGATCTTTGAAATTTTGAAAAACGTATCGGGCAATTTCAGCAAGCCGGTAACTTTGACCTTTGCTTTCGATCCCGCACTATTGAAAAATGATCAAAAGCCGGCTGTGTTCTACTATGACGAAACGAAGAAAGTATGGGTGAAAATCGGGGGTGTCGTCGACGGAAATCATATTTCCGTAGAGGTTGATCACTTTACGAAGTTCGCTGTCATGGCCACGGATGAGCCCGTCAAAGAGAATGTTAGTTTCAATGATATTAAGGGACACTGGGCTGAGTCGAACATCAAGCAAGCGGTCAGTAGCGGAATCGTTACGGGTTATCCGAATGGTAATTTCAAGCCGGATTCCACGGTGAGTCGTGCGGAGTTCGCGGTCATGCTGATGAACTCGTTGAAGCGGGCCGGAGATGGAGCGGCATTGACGTTCACCGATGAGGCTAAGATCGGAGACTGGGCAAAGAAGGCGATCGCGCAAGCCGTCCAACTAGGCATTATTACCGGCTATGACGATGGTACCTTCCGTCCGGATGCAACGATTACTCGCAGTGAAATGGCAGTTATGGTTGCAAGAACGCTGAAACTATCCATCGATGAGAATGCCGTAACCGGCTTCGCAGACGACAAGACCATCCCGTCATGGGCGAGGGGCGCAGTAGCGGCAGTTGAGAAGATTGGCCTTATGGTAGGTTCAGGAGCAAATAAATTCAACTCCGATGCAAAAACGAACAGAGCGGAAGCCGTAACCGTGCTGATGAGAATGTTGGAGCAACTGAATAAATAGATGAACAAATGAAGGGTTACCCTGGGGCGTTGGAACAAACGGCTTTAGGGTAACCCTTTTTACTGGAAAACCGCATTATCTACCTTTAGTAAGCTTCGTTTTACTTTGTTTTCTTGCGCGAATGGGAGGCTACTCGTGATCCTTTTGCGGATTTTTTATTTTTCGTTTTAACCCTTTCATTAGGTAGACTGGATAGGAACGCTTTTGGTCCAAAAAAAGAGCCGGCCATTTTGATCATTGGCTGCAACTGCTGAAAGATGCTGAAAAATTTTTGGGCATTTCCCATCAAGGACATGATTCCATCGAATCCACCTAATCGATTGGACGTGGCAAACTCATTGTCTGAGGAAGGAGTAGCGGGAGAATTTTCTGGAATAATGGAACCATTCAAAGCTTCACTTTCAGTAGGAAGAATCGCGGTAGTACGTGCTTTGTGCATTCGCTTCACTTCGGATCACTTTCCTTTTCTATTCTTATTTTTTTTGGTATTTTATGCGCAATAGTCTTTCGATGATTGGATATTTGTCACCGAGACTTTCAATCTACTGGATTGGCCTTGATAAGGTAGAGGGTTAATCTCATGAGGCGATTAATGAGGGGGGCGAGCACAAATGTGTTGTAATGTTAATTTTTGAAACAACCTCACGTATGTTATAATGAATTAATCTAGCTACACAATGGAGGGATAATGATGATCCCAAAAAAAATGGATCAACAAGCAGCGAGTGCGATAAAATCCATCCTACAAAAACTCAACATAAATAATTCTCGCGTATTAATTGACCTAGAAAAGCAGACCGTTGAAGCTCAAGAGGAAGATTACTCTGTTGATGATCTTTTGGAGGCGGCTGGTTCATTAACTCCTGAACGAGGTAAAGAGCTTCTTAAAGAAGTCAACAGATCGCGTGAGGACTGGAATGCATGAATAAAGGGTATCTGTTGGATACGAATATTGCGATTGMGATTCTTATTAACGAGCCCAATGTTATTGAATTTGTTCAGCATGCATCTGGTGACAAAATGCCAATTTATTTTTCTGTAATTACGATTTCTGAAGTCTTCGCTKGGTTGAAACACGAAGAACAACTTCATGCTGAAAAGCTGTTTACTACAAAAAGATGTATAGATGTTACATCAGAAATTGCAAAGTTGGCTGGCATGCTTCGCAGAGATCTTAAGGATAAAGGACGTAAGTTAAAAACCCCAGATGCGCTTATTATTTCGACAGCATCGGTTTATGAACTTACATTAGTTTCGAGAGATTCTGACATGGGCTTTGTCCAAGACRAATTGGATATTCCACTTTTGAATATTAAATCAAATTAAGTGAAGCCGTCTCTTCTACGACTAGTTGGAGAGTCGGCTTTTTTATATAGACCTAATCCCTTGATTGCGCTTCCGTTGCAGGGAGCTCCTCGTCGAGAAGGAGATTAATACCCTTTCCATAAGATAATTTTCCCCCTACCCCCTCCGAGGGCATCAGTTATGATGAAAGTGATATTGACATCGATCCTGCGGAGGAATAGCCCATGTACAAAGTAATGATCGTGGACGACGAATTGGTAGTCAGGGACGGACTTAAGCAAACGATCGAGTGGGAGGAGCACGGCTTCGCGCTGATCGGGGATTACGAGAATGGTAGAGACGCATGGGAAGCGATCGAAGCCTTCAAGCCGGATCTGATTATCTCGGACATCAGCATGCCGCTTATGGACGGGCTGGAGCTGGCGGGGCTGGTCACGGCCAATTATCCGTATATCAAAATGATTATTCTGACCGGATACGATCAGTTCGAGTATGCGCAGCAAGCGATCCGGCTCAAGGTGTCGGACTTCATTCTGAAGCCGATCACCGCGAAAGATATGAGAGCGCTGCTAGTCAAAGTCCGGCAGGAGATGGACGAGGAGACGAAGCGGCGCGAGGATCTCGGCCGGCTGCGCAGCCAGCTCCATCTGAGCTTGCCGCTGCTTCGGGAACGGTTCTTGGAGCGGCTTGTCGTGCTTGGTCTGGGAAGGCAGGAAATCGAGGGGCAATTCGCGTTTTTTGGGTTGCCTGCGCTGAAGCCTCCGTTCATCGTTATGCTGGCGGACATCGACGACTTCGGCGAACGCGACGCATGGATGGACGATGGTCACGACGCGGAGTTTTTCCGGTTTGCCGTTTATAACATTTTCGAAGAGGTCATCTCGGCCCGCAGCAACGCGCTTCTGTTTCGTACGAGGGAGGAGCGGCTTGTCGTCATTCTGAACGGAGCCGATGGAGAGGACGAACTATACGTTGAGGCCTACGGAATGGCGGAGGAAGCAAGGCACCACATTGAGAGGTACCTGAAGTTCACCGTGACGATCGGCATTGGGCGTGCCTGTTCGTCGCCGGAGCAGCTTCCGGTATCCTACAAGAGCGCTCAATCCGCTCTGGATTATCGATTCCAGCTGGGGAAGAACCGGATTCTCAGCATCAATGATCTGGAAGGGAGCGAAGGCCGGGCGATGCCGGCTGCCCTGCCCGCCGATTGGGAACGCAAGCTGTCCGCATCCGTCAAGACGGGCTCGGGAGAAGCGGCGTGCCGCCAAATCGAGTGCTTGATCGAGGCATTCAGACGCTCGCGGCTGCCGATCGAGGCGGTATTTCTGCAGACGCAGAGAATCGTACTGACGCTCATGAACGTCATGCAAGAGCTCGGGGCGCATGAGGCGGAGGATCTGAGGAAACGCCAGCTATGGCTGACGGACATTTATCGTTTCAAAACGCTGGACGAGATCGAGGTCTGGCTAAAGGTGATCGCGAGCGAGTTGGCGGAGTCCGCGCTGGACAACCGCAATCTGGTTGCCAGCAATCAGATTGCCAAGGCGACCGAATATATTGAAGATCATTATGCCGAGGAGAAGCTGTCGCTTCAGCACCTGTGCCGGCACACGCTGATGAGCACGAGCTATTTCAGCCTTCTCTTTAAGCAATATACCGGAGAGACCTTCGTCGAATACTTGACCCGGGTACGGCTCGAGAGAGCGAAGGAGCTTCTCCTTGCCACCTCGCTCAAATTTTACGAGATCGCGTCGCAGGTAGGCTACGCGGATCCGAATTACTTCAGCATTCTGTTCAAGAAGCATACGGGCTCGT
This sequence comes from Paenibacillus sp. 2TAB19, assembly GCF_052115185.1. Taxonomy (NCBI): domain Bacteria; kingdom Bacillati; phylum Bacillota; class Bacilli; order Caryophanales; family Paenibacillaceae; genus Paenibacillus; species Paenibacillus sp. 2TAB19. The sequence goes on from NZ_JBFRGE010000054.1 coordinate 37,818, forward strand.
CTCCGCGGGATTTTCGGGAGAAGCAGGCAAAGGAGAGTCTAAGCTGACATGTTCCGAGAACGCCGGCCGTTATTCCCGCTTTTTCCGCTAAAAAGCATTCAATCGAGCATTGCCTTCGCGTTCTCCGTTCTGATCCTGCTGACGATCGCGGCGACGAGCCTGTTCGCTTATCGGCTCTCCGTCAACGCCGTCGAGAGAAACTCGAAGGGCTATATTCAGGAAGTCATCAACCAGGTGAACACGAACATTCAGTCCTATGTCGATAACATGGAGAACATTTCCCTGCTCGCGATGACGAATAAGGACGTGAAATATTACATCTCCAGCAACAGCTTCATTGGGAACGAAGGGCGCCGCCCTTATGAGAAGCGGATCTCGGACCTTTTCCAATCCATTCTCTACACCCGCAAGGATATTGCTTCCATAATGGTATTCGGCTACAACGGCCGATTCGTCTCCGATCGCCGGATCACGACGCTGAACCCGAACGCGAAGGTGGAGGAGCAAGCCTGGTACATGAACGCGCAGAGGGAGGGCGGCAAGTCGGTTATCTCCGAGCCCCATGTGCAGAACATCATTCAGAACGAATATCGCTGGGTCGTCTCGCTGAGCCGGGAGCTGAAGAACTCGGACGGTATGACGGCGGACGGCATTTTTCTCGTCGATTTGAATTTAAGCGTCAWTAACGACCTGCTGAGTCAGATTAACCTTGGCAAAAAAGGCTACGTATTCATTGTCGACGGCAGCGGCAATATCGTCTACCATCCGGAGCAGCAGCTCATCTACAGCAACCTGCGCTCCGAGCAGATCGCCGAGGTCGTACAAGCGGGAAGCGGGACTACGTTCAAGGTGGAGGACGAAGAGGGCAAACGTTTCTATTCGGTCAAGGACACAAGCTTCGGGTGGAAAATCGTCGGGGTCGCCTATGCGGAAGACCTGATCGGCTATAAGAGCACGCTGATCAACTTTCTGTTCATCACGCTCGGCGGCGTAGCGGTCTCCCTCGTCATCTCCGTTATGCTATCGCGCCGGCTGTCGCGGCCGATTCGCAATCTGCAGCGGAACATGCGGAAGGTGGAGAAGGGCAACTTCGACGTACAGGCCGAAGTGACGCAGATGAACGAGATCGGCCAGCTTGCGCGAACGTTCAACATGATGGTCGGGCAGATCAAGAACCTGATGCAGGAAATCTTCGACACGCACGAGAACAAGCGCAAGAGCGAGCTTCAGCTGCTGCAGGCGCAGATCAATCCCCATTTTCTATACAACACGCTCGATTCGATCGTGTGGATGGCGGAGACGAAGAAGCACGAGGAGGTCGTTGAAATGACTTCCGCTCTCGCCAAGCTGTTTCGGGCGGGCATCACGAAGGAGCAGGAGCTTGTCCCGATTCGGATCGAGCTTGAGCATATTACCAATTACCTGCTCATTCAGAAGATGAGATATTCAAGCAAGTTCGACTACCGGTTGGACATTTCCGACTCGATTCTGGGCTATAAGACGCTTAAGATTTTGCTTCAGCCCTTTGTGGAGAACGCGATCTATCACGGCATTCGCAATAAGCCCGACAGCGGAACGATCGTCATCCGAGGCATGGAGTCGCCGGACGGCATTGTATTTGAGATTGAGGACGACGGGCTTGGCATGACGGAGGAGCAGCTGGACAAAATCTGGGAAGCGCCGGACGGAGAGTGGAAAAACGGGGGGATCGGCATTCGCAACGTGAACGAAAGAATTCGATTGTACTTCGGACATGCCTACGAAATCTCCATCCGAAGCGAGCTGGCAGAGGGGACTTGCGTGACCATTCGCATCCCCAAGATTGAGGGAGCGGGAGGTGCGGGCTGATGCGGCTTCAGAAGTTTACGGTAGGAATGGGATTGCTGGTTCTGGCGACCGCGCTATTCACCGTATTTTACTTCCAGCTCTATAAGGGCGGCACGGCGAGCGAGCCGAGAATCGCGGTTATGCTGAAATCCACCAACGTGCGCTCAGACTTCTGGCAGACGGTTCGCGAAGGTGCGGTTGCGGGAGTCAAGGGGAGCGGTGCCCGGCTCGAGGTCATAGGCTCGCTGCAGGATACCGATGCGGCGGCTCAGGTTCGGCTGCTCGAGGACGTCCTCATGCGGAAGCCGGAAGCGCTCGTTGTCGCGCCGATCGAGGACGCCGGGGTGAGGAGCGTACTTGCGCGCATCCGGGAAGCTGGCATCAAGCTGGTCGTGATGGATATGCCGATGGGCTCGGATTTTGACGGGGTGACGTTATCCAGCAATTACGCGGAAGCCGGCAGGCAGGCTGGAGAGGTCGCCGTTGCGGAAACGGCGGGAGCTCCGCGCGTGGCGGTTCTGAGCGATTACGAGTCGTCCAGCGTGTCGGCAGAGAGAGTCAAGGGAATTCGGGAGGCGATCGATGCTAACGAGAACAGCTTCGTCGGAACCTTTTACAGCGACAATAATGAAGATCGCGCCTATGTACTCGCGACGAATCTTCTTAGCTCCGAACCGGACATGAACGCGATCATCGCACTGAGCGAGCCGGCGGCTCTGGGGGCGGCCAAAGCGGTGGAGGAAGCGGGCAAGCAGAATACGGTGAAGCTTATCGCCTTCGACAGCTCGCTCTACGAGATCAAGCTATTGGAGGAAGGCAGCCTGAGCGCCATGATCGTTCAGCGGCCATTTAACATGGGGTATCTCGGGGTGCGCACGGCTCTGAAGTTAATCGACCGCAAGACGGTTCCGAGGATGACGTATATCGATTCCATCGTCGTGACGAGAGACAATATGTACTCTCCGGAAAACCAGAAGCTGCTGTTTCCATTCAGGTAGAGGGCCCGGATATGCGGGATGATGAGGGAGGAATAGGAATGAAGCGGGGGAGTGCTCGCGCGTTATTGCTGGTATGTATACTGTCGGCAGCAACGCTGCTAGGGGCGTGCTCGGACAAGGAGTCGCAGCCGATCGTCACCGAGGAGGAGAAGCAGTCGGTTATCCGTTTCGTCGCCGCGGAATACAGCACGGAGAGCAAGCCGTTCCTGGAAAAGCTTGTCCGGGAGTTCGAGATTCAAAACCCGGAAATTATCGTTGATCTTCAGGTCGCCAACTGGAACGTGCTGGATGGGATCTACACGTCGATGCTGAGCAAAAACAGCCCCCCCGATCTGCTCATCACGAACGTATACGCGCATTTCGCCAATGCCGGCAAGCTGAACGATCTGAACGAGATTATTTCTCCGGAGCTGAAAGCCAAGCTGTATCCGAATCTGATGCAGATGGATCGAATCGGGAACAAGCAGTACGCGCTTCCGTATGTGGCGTCGATTCGCAACTTGTACTATAACGAAGAGCTGTTCGAAGGGGCGGGAATCGGGGCGCCGCCGAAGACGTGGAGCGAGCTGATGGAGGACGCGCGCAAAATCAAAGAGACGAGCGCCGCTCACGGCTTCGGCGTGGATTTGACGGACGACGAGATTCAGGCTTACTTGTCTTACTTCTTCTTCGGTTCCGGCGGCGGTTGGATCAAGGACGGCAAGTGGGTCATCAACTCTCCCGAGAATGTGCAGGGACTGACCTATCTCAAGGAGCTGTACGGTCAAGGGCTGACCGATTCGGAGCCGACGGTGACGACCCGCGACGAGAAGCAACGGATCATGGGCGACGGCAAGCTCGGCATGATGATCTCCGGCAACTACTTCGCGTCCGTCGTGACGCGAGAGTCGCCCGGCCTGCGCTGGGGAAGCGGTCCGCTCCCGGTCAGAGACGGGATGCCGCCGATTTCATTCGGGGTTCAGGATGTGCTGGTCTCCTTCCAGACCGACCATACGGACAAGGCGGCACTCATGAAGTTTCTCGATTTTCTTTATGATGACAATAACTACGAGGACATGATCGTTCGGGAAGGCTTTATCCCGGTTACGTCTACCGTCGGAAGCAGGCTGTCTCAATCCGATTCGGCGATGAAGCAGTACTTGGAGGAGCTGGGCAAGGCCAAGTTCTATCCAATTCAGGAGCCCGCCTGGCAAGCGGTTATGGATATAAGCCGCAAAATGGGCGATGCCGTCCTCTACGACAACCTGTCGCCGCAGGACGCGCTCGACCAGCTTCAGAAGTTCGCGGAGACCCGTAGCACGCAATAGCGGGCAGAGCGGCGTTCAGCCGCACAATAAGAAAATACTAGAGATTATTTGGAAGATATTCGATAGAGACGAGAAGCCCTCCCCGATATGATGGTTACAGGCGCCGAACATGGCGCAAACCAGCATATACGGGGAGGGTTTTTGCAATATGGTGACAAACAAAAAATGGGCAGCGCTTTGCCTTGCCGCTGTCATGATGATCGCGCTGCTGGCAGGCTGCGGCTCGAACGGCAACGGGAATAACGGGGGCGCAACCAAAGCGCCGAGCACGAATGCAACCGAAGAGCCAAGTACAAATGCAACCGAAGAGCCGAGCACAGGCTCGTCCGAGACGAAGCTGACCGGCGATTTCGAGATTCAATACTTCGTCGGCGGTTATGGCGACAAGTGGTGGAAGAAGGTTATCGCTGATTTCGCAGCGGCGAATCCAGAGCTGAACATCAAGGAGAGCGCCGGTCCGAAAATCAACGAGCAGAACAAACCGCGCTGGATCGGGGGCAACCCGCCGGATTTCGTCTACATTGACGGTCCGAACCTGAACGACCGCCAGATGGTCGAAGACGGCCAGCTCGAGGACCTGACCGACTGGCTGAAGGATGCCAAGAACATCGACGGCGACAAGATCCTCGACGCGCTGGCTCAACAGCCGCAGCAATATGACGGCAAGATCTACAATATCCCGCTCGTTCTGAACTCGTGGGGCATTTTCTGGGATAAGGCTCTCTTCAAGGAGAAGGGCTACGCCGAACCGGCCGACTTCCAATCGTTCCTCGAAGTCAGCGAGAAAATTAAGGCAGACGGCATTACGCCGTATATCCATACCGGCAAATATCCTTACTACATCAACGGCTYGATCCTGTATCCGGCGATCGTCTCGAACAATAACGACGACTTCACGATCCTGCAGGACATGGCGGCGAACAAGATCGAAGCTTACCAAAGCCCGGCCGTGCTCGCGGCTCTGAACCAAATCGCGGAAATGCGCGACAAGGGTCTGATCGACAAGGCGGCCATCCAAATCAACCATACCGACTCGCAAATGATGTTCCTGCAGCACAAGGACGCGTTCATCTCCAACGGCCTTTGGCTGCCGAACGAAATGGCGAAGGACGTACCGGCAGGCTTCGACTTCGGCTTCATTCCGTCGCTCACTCAGAAGCCGGGCGGCAAGGTCGTCGCGAACACGTCCACCGCTACTGTCGCAATCGCTAAGAATGCGAAGAACAAAGAAGCGGCAAAGGCGTTCCTGCAGTTCGTGTTCTCCAAAGCTCAAGCATCTCAGTGGGCTGAGCTAAGCGGCGCTCCTTCCAACATCAAGGGTGACATCAGCAGCTCGAATGCGCCTAGCTTCGTTAAGGATGCAGCGAAATATCTGACGGATCCGAATACGGTCGTCATCCCGACGATTACGTTCAACGCGGACGTCGACACGGAAATGCAAAACGCGACCGATGCGTTGACCATCGGCAAGATTACGCCGGAAGAGTGGGTTAAGCGCGTGACCGATGTCGTTGCTAAGGTTAAGTAATTATCTCTAGCTTATCTACTTGAAAAACCGTGGAAGCGGAGGCAAACCCAAGGCGCGAGCCAGAAGGATGCCTCCGCGAATTTACTTGAAAGGAAGGCGAGCCCGCATGAAGTCGGTATCGGAAAAGCTTCAGCGCAACTTGTTCATCGCCACGTTCATCGTTCCGACTCTCGTATTTTTCTTCATTTTCACCATCTATCCGGTCATTCAGGCGCTGTACTATTCGATGTTCGATTGGTCGGGGATGTCGGATACGAAGGATTTCATCGGCTTCGACAACTTCGTGAATATGTTCAAAGACCCGATCGTTCTAAGAGCCATCGGCAATGATTACCTTCTCGTCGCGGGCAAGATCGTCGGAATCATGGTTCTGGCAACCTTCTTCGCCGTCGCGTTGACACGCTTTAATTTCAAGCTGGCAGGCTTTTTCCGGTCGATCTTTTTTATCCCGAACGTTATCTCCGTCGTCGTCATCGGCGTACTGTGGAATTTCATCTATAACCCGCAGATCGGCTTCCTGAACGGGTTCCTCTCCCTGTTCACGGAAGAGAAGGTGACGATCGCCTGGCTCGGCTTTACCTCGCATACGATTTATATGCTGCTGCCTCCAGCCATCTGGGCAGGTATCGGCTTCTATATGATTCTCATGATCGCGGCTATTCAGAATATCCCGGAGTCCTACTACGAGGCGGCCCAACTGGAAGGCGCGAGTCAGTGGATGCAGTTCAAGAGCATCACCGTTCCTCTCATCTGGGAGCAGATGAAGGTATCCATCATCAACATCATGATGACGACGCTTAACGGTTCCTTCGTCATCGTGTGGATCATGACTGAAGGCGGACCGGACAATTCGACTCATGTTATGGGCTCGTACTTGTACCAGATGGCTTTCCGGCAATATCATTTCGGCTACGCGGCGGCTATAGGGGTGCTTATTCTCGTTCTATCCCTGATCACCACGGTCATCTTGCAGCGGCTGCTCCGTCATGAATCGGTCGAACTGAGCTAGAGGTCAAAGGGGGACATCAGATTGAATATGGGGATCAAAAATCCGGTCGTTAAACTTATTTTCTTCGCTATTCTTGTCATATGGAGCATCTCCGTGCTGTATCCGCTGTTGTGGACGCTGTTGGACGCTTTGAAAAACAACGAGCAGTTTTTCCTTAACGCGCCGTGGGCGCTGCCCGATTTTCCATTGCTGTGGTCGAATTTTTCCTATGTCTGGAACAAGTATCATTTCGACCAGTACTTTATCAACTCGATCGTGGTAACTGGCGGCTCGACGCTGCTCGGCTTGCTGCTGTCCGCTACGACCGCTTATGCGCTCGCCCGGTACAAATTCAAAGGAAGCAACGGGTTGTATTTACTCTATATTTCGTCTATGATGGTTCCGTTTATTTTGGCGCTTATCCCGTTGTTTTTCCTCATGGATTCCATGAATCTGATCAATACCAAAATCGGTCTTATCTTCGTCTATACGTCCAGTGTCATCGCGTTCGGCGTGTTCGTGCTGGTCGGCTTCTTCAAGTCGTTGCCGAAGGAGCTCGAGGAAGCCGCGGTTATCGACGGAGCCTCCCATTACGGAACGTTCTTCYGCGTCATGCTGCCGCTATCCCAGCCTGGGCTGATCACGGTCGGTATCGTGAACGTCCTGAACATCTGGAACGAATATATCGTGGGCACCATCCTAATTAACGATCCTACGCAGTATACGCTGCCCATCGAAATTGGGATTATGCAGGCCGAGATGCAATACCGCACGGAATGGGGTCCGCTGTTCGCGGCGCTTCTCATGACGATCGTTCCGGTGTTAATCGTCTATATTATTTTCCAGAAGAAAATCGCCAGCGGAATTACGGCGGGAGCAGTCAAGTAGCAGAAACAGCGACAACCATGGACTAGAAAATAAAGTCCTAAGCTGTCGCTGTTTTATTGAACGTTCTACGACAGGAGTTATGCGTTCGCCTTACACGATCCTGTTAATGTCATATTGCTTTGCTACAATCCAACCATTCAATCCGTATGAAGAAGAGATTACATAATATAGGTATCCTTCTGACATAAGTCRATTAGATAATTCATCGATACTTTCATAATAAAACGGCCAGCAATAGTCT
>NZ_JBFRGE010000055.1:0-45123 GCF_052115185.1 Paenibacillus sp. 2TAB19
AGTTGAGTCCGTATACTTGTGTAAAAAGCTAGGATCTCAAAAAAAGGGAGCCATAGCCAGAATCCTCGTTTAGAATGGAGTTGTCGAGACAACATTCATTGGAGGGATTTTGGTATGACTCAATATCAGATTAGCGTAGATTCCGAACTTTTGCATCAAKTATTTCTAGGAGAATCGAAAGATGTTGGAATGGCTGCCTTGCTGCAGTCCGTGYTGAATCAAGTGTTGAAAGCTCAAGCTTCTGAACAGTTRGGRGCTGAGCATTACGAGCGTACAGAAGAGCGGCAAGGTTATCGTAATGGTTCGTATCCGCACAAGCTTTCCACACGTGTAGGGCAGATTACGTTGCAAGTGCCGAGGTTTCGTAACGGAGAGTTCTCTACAGAGCTGTTTGCCCGTTACCAACGAAGTGAGCAGGCACTTGTGTTAGCAATGATGGAGATGGTCATCAATGGAGTCTCCACTCGCAAAGTTACAACGATTACAGAAGAGCTATGCGGAACAGGTTTTTCGAAATCGACCATTAGCGATTTATGCAAGCAGCTCGATCCGCTTGTAGACGCTTGGAATAACCGGCCRCTGACGCTCGCCTATCCTTTCCTTCTTGTAGATGCCTTGTATGTGAAAGTACGTGAAGATGGCCGCGTGCGCTCACGTGGCGTACTCATTGCAACAGGGATTAACGAGGAAGGTTACCGTGAACTTTTAGGGCTGAGCGTAGGGGACACCGARTCAGCAGCGACTTGGGGAAGCCTATTTAGTCATCTCAAAGAACGCGGATTGCACGGAGTAGACATCGTAACGAGTGACCAGCACAGCGGACTCGTAAAAGCGGTTCGTGAACACTTCGAGGGAGCGACGTGGCAGCGATGCCAAACCCATTTCATGCGTAATATTCTAGATGCTACGCCTAAAGCGCTACGAGATGAAATGAAGGCTCATGTGCGGGCTATTTACGAAGCAGCAGATGTAAAGAGTGCTCGTTCGTTGTTGGAACAGACCATGAGCGCTTTTGAAGAGAGAGCGCCTAAAGCGCTGAATGTGCTGGAGGATGGCTTTGATGATGCAACAGCTGTCATCGCATTGCCTCTTACCTGCAGAATTCGAACAAGGACAACCAACGTGGTAGAGCGTCTTAACGCCGAGCTTAGACGGAGAGAACGCGTTATTCGCATCTTTCCCAACCGACAATCTGTCATCCGACTATTCGGTGCGTTACTGATGGAGATGGATGAAAAATGGTCGGTAGGCAAGAAATATATTGAAATGACCGAGTACCACGAGTGGCGAAAGAAAACACCAAAGACAACCGAAAAACCTACTCGCGACGAGTAGGCTTTCTGTTCGAGGATTTTACACACAACTTTGGACTTGACCCTGCTTTGTGTCCAAAAGGCAGTGTAGCGCTCGAAGTTACTGCGAAAATCCAACATAGCTCACCGCACCCGCCAATTCAGCCCAAAGTTACTGCAGAAATCCAACATAGCTCAATAATAACGTGGCGACGGGGAGGGTCTGAAAGAAGGTAACATTGATGATGCTGCGGTTTACCGGAGCATGTGAAGCGCGTTGCCGGTCAGCTCGTAGTAGCGGGCTGTTTTGCCTTGCGAAATATTGCGCATCCAGCCTTTCTGGACAAGGGTGAGCAATAGCTTGCGGGCGGTGCGGAAATCAATGTTTAAGAGGCTGCACACATCCTTGGGGCGAACCGGCCGCCCCAGACGCCATGCGAATTGCAGCAGTTCTTTCTCTGCGATGGCGTTGGTCCCATCTGGGTCTTTGCGAAGCATATGAGGACCAATAACGTGCTGCAAAAGCATGCGGCACAGTTCAGGTCGGCGCTCAATATCATCGAAGGAGAAATGGATCATTTTCCAGCCTAWGCCCGTAAGGAAGGTGTCTCGATTCAATGTATAGTTGAACCGTTCCCTATCCATATCCTTAATGTGGCTTTGGAAACCATCGCATTCAATGCCGAATTTGCCAAATGGGGTAATGTAAGCCAGGTCCAAGAATTGAGACTTTCGATTCCAATCGTAGATTTCATATTCAGGATGACAATGCTCAAAGCTGCCGAATAGCGGCCACCATACATTCTGAAGCAGCAGCCTCTCGCCGAAACCGTGACCTCTTAGCAAACGGCCTTTGCGCTCACCTTTTCTTTTTTCCAAATGCTCCTCGATAAGCGCCTTGTGCGCCAACTCGAACTGATCCATTCCACTCGCTCCCTGGTTCTGAAAACAAAAAAAGAACGCCCTCGCCAAAAATGGCAACAGGACGTTCTTCGTCTAGCTCCTATTCTACCGCATCATGGCGATGTGGGGAAGATTACGTTGTTGCTTGGCTGAATTTTAACAAAGCTTTACTTTATTTTTACTTTTGCGGGGCGTTACTTTTACTCTACTTCTATACAATAGCTTCATAGCGCATGAATGAGGCAGGAGGTGGCGGATTGGTCAAGTACAAGTGGACGTTATTATCGACGGCGTTCGTGCTCGTTCTTGCGGCGATATTTCTCTTGCAAGGAACGAAGGATGCCGGGGCGACTGGTGATTTATCGGATCCGTTCCTTGATCCGTACGCGTTATCCTTGGCGCATCGCCATGCGGGGGTGGGGTCGGAGACAGCGGCGGAGAAAAGCGTGGCGATTCGACTGGAATGGCCGGAGGGTGAACCGCAGGCAGGCATGCCGTCCAAGCTTTCGCTATCGATTGCCGGAGGCGGCGGTAAGCCGATCGATGCATTCGATATAACGAATGAGAAGCTGCTGCATCTCATCGTAGTAAGCGAGGATCTGCAGCATTTCCAGCATGTGCATCCGGAGTACAAAGGCGGCGGTGTATTCGAACTGCCGGTAACATTCCCTGCTAGCGGCAAGTTCAAACTATATGCCGACTTTGTTCCGACGGGGCTGAATGAGCTCACGAGAACCGGATTGGTTACGGTGAGCGGCACGGCGGCAGGTTCAGCGGTGCTTAAGCCGAGCGAGATGCTTGAGGCCAGTGTTGACGGGATGAAGGTGAAGCTCGAGTTCTCGGATGAGCTCGCGCCGCAGACGCAAATGAGCATGACCTATACGTTTACWGATGAGAAAACGGGTGATCCGATTACGGATCTTGAGCTTTACTTGGGGGCGGTCGGCCATGTTGTTGCGATCGATCAGACAACGGAGCAGTTCATCCATATTCACCCGCTTAACTGGGCGTCATCAGGCCCTCAGGCTGTGTTCGGGGCAGCATTCCCTGTAAGCGGCATGTACAAAGTATGGGGGCAATTCCAACGAAACGGCAAGACGTTCGTAGTGCCGTTCGTCATTAAGGTGTAGCGGCATTAACGATTCGAGCCTCTATCCTCGCGAATGCGAGGATGGGGCTTTTTTTGTTCTCTGCAAGGAGTGAAGAGATCGGCAGCAACATTTTACCGAAATGAGAGGAAGTTCTTATGCAACCTTTACCTTGGCCTCCGTGAATTATTACCTTTGCATGTTAGGATAATTGACATAGATCGAAAGAGAAGAGGGATGCGATGGTGTGAGATAGGGGTGGGCATACATTCTAGCAATTATAACCGCACGAGAATACGTTCATAACGGAGGGAAACTATGAATAAGAAAAAGATGGTTGCATCGGTTATCGCTTTGTCTGTCGCTTTTGCCACGGTTAGCTTCCTGCCAGGAGCGTTAGGCATCGATCGACTGAGTGCCGCAGAAATCAACAAGATGGTCTATCACCCGCTGAATCCGCTAACTCCGCAGGAGATTGAGAAAGCATCGCAAATTATTCGCGATTCCCAGTATGGCAGCAAAGATATGTATTTCTCCGAGATTAAGCTCGAAGAGCCGGAAAAAGCGAAGGTTTGGGCTTGGGATGCGAACCCGATCACGAAGCTGCCGAGGGAAGCGACTTTCACGCTGATTAAAGGAAGTAAACCTTACGAGGGTACGGTTAATCTGGATACCGACAAAATCACTTATTGGAAGGAAGTCAAAACCGGCTGGCCGCTCTATACGGAGTGGGGGCAAACGGAGTCCATTGTTGAGGCGGACGAAAAAGCGGTCGCCGCGCTTGCGAAACGCGGTCTTACCGACCTGTCCAAAGTACGGTTCGCTGACGGTCCGCTGGGCGATTACGGCCCGCAACTGACGCCTCCGGGATCGCGCCTTGCCATCTCCGTACCTCGAGTGAGCGTAGAGGGTATGGTGAACAACATGGCTCACCCGATGGACGGACTTTCCTTCCTGGTTGACCTGAATGCGAAAAAAGTGCTTAAAATTTATGAAACAGGAACGCCCCCTATTCCAACAGACCTGAACGATTACTCGAAAGTAATCAAAACAAAACGCACGGATGAAATCAAGCCGCTCATCATTAGCCAGCCTGAAGGCGCAAGCTTCTCGGTTAAGGGCACGATGGTAGATTGGCAGAACTGGAAGTTCCACTTCCGTCTTGATCCGCGTGTAGGTCCGATTGTATCGACTGTTACGTACACGGAGAACGGCGACAAGCGTAAGGTCATGTACGAAGGCGGTCTTGGCGGCATGATGGTTCCTTACGGCGATCCGGATCCGGCTTGGCTGTACAAAATTTTCATGGACGCAGGCGAATACGGCGTAGGCTTGTCGGTTCGTACGCTCAATATAGGTTCCGATGTTCCGAAAAATKCAACATTGTTCGACGCTGCGCTTAATGACACGGCGGGCAAAGCTAACGTAATTAAAAGCGCATTTGCCTTGTTCGAACGTTACGCCGATGCGGAATGGTCGCATAACGGCGACGCAAGGGAACGCCGTGAGCTTGTGCTTCGCGCGATTGCGACAATCGGCAACTACGATTACATTTTGGACTGGGTATTCCTGCAAAATGGTTCAATCAAGCTGATGGCCGGCGCAACGGGCCTTGCTCAAGCCAAAGCGGTCGACACGAAAACGATGTCCGACCCAACGGCGGCAAAAGATACGCGCAATGGCACGCTTGTGGATAAGAACATTGTAGCGCCTACGCATCAGCATATCTTCAGCTACCGTCTGGACTTGGACGTTGACGGTGAAACGAACTCCGTTGGCGAAATTTTGCCTAAGGCGATTACGGTATCCAATCCGGAATTTGCCCGCAGCGAAATGATTATGCAAGAGAAAACTTACAAAACGGAGCAAGAAGCGATTCAAAAGTTCGATCCCGACAAAATCGTACTCGTTAAGAGCGAATCGAGAAAGAACATCCTCGGAAACACGACGGGTTACCAAGTTATTCCGTTCGCGGGCGGCACGCACCCGTTCATGGAAGAACCGCTCTTCACGAAAACGGACTATGTATTGAAACGTGCGGAATTCATTAATAATCACATTTGGGTTACGCCTTACAAGAAGGATGAGCTGTACTCGGAGGGTAAATACACGACGCATAATACGGACACGGGTCTTGGCCTCTGGACGCAGCAAAACCGTGATATTGAAAGCGAAGACTCGGTCGTATGGCTGACAACGGGTACGACGCACGTCATGCGTGCGGAAGAATTCCCGATCATGCCTACGGAGTGGGTGACGGCTATGATCAAGCCTTGGAACTTCTTCAACGAGACGCCAACGCTTGACCTGCCGATCATTGATCCGGCTGCCCAATAACACAGGTTATCCAAGCTTAATAGACTAAAGTGAAATAGCCCGTTCGCGAGCCTAAGAAGGCAAGCGAACGGGCTATTTCATTGCTGATTTATAGATTAGGTTTGTCGGCTTGTTGTTTTCTGCGCTTGCGCAGCCATAACGTCAGTCCCAGCGCGGCTGCGGCTATAGCTGCGACAACGGCGGCGATAATGCCGTACGGGGCGGACCCGGCGGATTCGGGTTCGGTTGCCGAGGCTGCTGCTGTTTCCTCCGGCAAAGGATTCTGTTCCTGCTCCGGCTGCCCTGCGGGTGTTGCTTGCGGCTTTGGCGCTATAATTTTCAAATTGGCGAGATTATGCTGCCATAACGGATTGTTGCGCCACTGGATGCCGAGGGAATCGGCGATGGAGGACTGGACCGTCACCTGAGCCTCCTTGCCTGCGTTAAATAGGGGATGAGCTCCGCGAATGAAGGCGTTGTTAATCCGAAGTTCGCCGTCCTTCACGTTGGAGAAGCCGTGCTCGCCCGCGCTTTCGAAATGCGGGAGCAGCATATTCACCGTTCCATTCTCCAGCACGATGCTGTTGACGGGCGCTCCCCAATGATCGGAGCTGAAGAAGGTCACTTCTCCGTCAAACCCGGTCCCCGTTTCGATATAGCGTCGATCCTCTGCCGCCCCTATGGTTACGAGCTGCGTATTTATGAAGTCGAAGCCTTGCGCCCCAGTCTTCTCGATGACGACCGATCGTTTGGCTCCGTCAACGCCGAGGCCGAGGCTGATTCCCGATGGTCCAATGCCGTTCTCCTCGGTCAGAAGCAATCCTCTCTCCGAGCCGAAGTGAAACACATTGTACAGAATTTGATTGCTGACGTTGCCGAGCGTCAGGAAATCGAGCTCGTTATATCCGTAATCGTAGATGGCTTGGAAATCTTCGTCCTTAGCGGGGGAGCTCGGCCAGCTGCCGTATTTCGATTCTTGCCCCGCCGCGTAGGGAAGCGGATTGAATTGCAGATTGCTTATAATTCCGTCCTGCGAACCGCCGCCCGCCGTAACGCCGTTATGGAAGACGTGTCCGGCGGCATAGTCGACATAATGGCGGTCCGAACGATGCGAGAATAWGTCGATGCCGTTATAGACGCCTCGCATGCCGATGTTGATAATGTATACATCGCTTCCGAGCGACTGCATCAAATAAGGATAAGACGAGACCTTCGGCATTTGCTGCTCGGGGTAATCGAAGACGAGGCCGCGCACCCCGCTGCCTTGCGCAAGCTTCAGGAACGGCTCGCCGTTCGGATTGTCTCGGTCGGCATATACTTGAATAATGCTGCCTGGACCTGTTGGTACCGAACCGTTATCTAGTGAACCCTTCAACTCGACGCCGGCTGGAACGACGAGGCGGCCGAGCACTTTGTATTTGCCTGGAGGCAAGAATACAACGCCGCCGCCCTCATCGCCTGCAGTGTCCAGCGCCCGCTGGATGGCCTTCGTATTGTCCGTCTTGCCGTCACCCTTCGCCTGGAACGGCGCATCCGTGACGACGTAAAGTGCCTGTCGCTTCGGCTTGTGAGTCTGAGGCGACATGACGGGGAAGGGTGGGAGCTGCTTGTAGGTGACCGGCGTATGATCGATGATCGATATATATTTCGATCGATTATCGATCAATGGATCGCCATTGAACCGATTGCTGGTTAGAATGGCTCGGGATTCTTCGCCCAAGCTTACATGCGGCGATTGGTTATTGAAATCATTGTCGGAAGCGATCAAAGTGCCTCCGTCGATTGCGACTTCTCCGCTTGTAATATCGCATTGGCGCATCATCAGCTTCGTTAACGAGGCGGAGCTCGAATAGATCGCTTTCTCCGAGGCCTCGATGCTGCAGCCGTACAGTTGAAGCGCCCCTTCCTGCTCGGAGCTTGCAACGATGCCGTTTACACTGTGCTCGATCTTGATGTTTGTGAACATAATGCCTACGCCGCTTACTCCGTCGAACAGGATGCCGGTCTTAGCGTCTTTGATGTGCAGATCGTAATGGTGGCCGTTCGGCACCGCCCCTGGCGTAGCTATAGAATGGGCGGCGTGGTAGCCTATGCCATAGCCCTCAATAGATACATAGCTCGTATAAGACCAGTCGTTACGCCTCATTATAATGCCGGTGCCGTTCTCATAGATCCATTGTTCATAGGATTCGCCTCTGTTGGGCGAGCCTGGCAGCCCGGAGCCTGCCCAATACGCAGGCGAGAAATCGACCCAATCGATCCGCCCGACGTCTACAATATTATCGATCTCTATGCCTTGGGATAGCGGTGTGCCGTAAATATTTTGAATAACGGGGCTCGTTCCTCCGTTTGAATGGGAGAACACAATCCCCGAGTAAGCGTTAACAAAAGTTAGGTTAGTGACATTGCAGTTCTCGTTGCCCCATACGTTAGGTCTGCCGAGCAAGACGGAGGGAGGGTATGGGACGATATCGTCGGGCAATTGCTCGGGGTACCAAATGGACAAATCTCGAATGCCGGAGGAGGTCTCCATCGTTACGAAGGCGGGCGCTTCGGCGTCGTTTCTGCCGGCGTATGCCATGAGAACCGTCCCTTGAACGGGTTGTCCCTTGATCGGTTTGGCCCACTCGCCGCGCAGCGTTACCCCTTTCGGCAATACCAGATTGCCTTGAACGACATATTTCCCTTCCGGCAGGAACAGCGTGCCGCCGCCTAGTCTGCCTAACGCGTCAAGCAAGGACTGGAGTTTGCCGGTGACATCGGTTATGCCGACGCCGACGATGCCGTGTTCTGGAGCGGAATAGGCGGCTATGAGCGTGGAGCTGCTTTCGTAGAGTGGTTCGATCAACTGCCAATTTGGCGCGGGATCGTTAGCGGCGTACGTAGGCGAAAGCAGTATTACTGCGAATGCAAGCGACAGAAGAATGGCTAGCGGAATGAGTCTTGATATTCGTTTCATTACATACGCTCCTTATGCAAAGGATGGAAGGTTCGATAAGTTGTTTCCATCCTATCCCAGCCTCGGAGCCCGATCAATAAGGGGAGTATAAACAATTAGGTCTATTATTGGCTAATTAGCGAAGGGGATTTGGCAGCCCAACCGAGGGGGGAGATTGGGCTGCCGCTATGAAGCAGCTAAAGGAATTAACAGCGAGAAGACGCAGCCGCTGCCGTCTATTTCGTTAAGGCTTACGGTCAGCTCGCCGCCGTGAATATCGGCGATTTCCTTAGCGATCGACAAGCCGAGGCCGCTGCCGGGAATGCGGCTGTTCCGCGACCTGTCGACGCGGTAGAAGGAATTGAAGATGAACGGCAGGGCATCTTCCGGAATGCCTGCGCCGGCGTCGGTGACGCGGAAGATGACGGCTTCGTCTGCATGCTCCATGGTGAAACTGATCGGGCAGTCGGCATCGGAATACTTAAGGGCATTATCGATGAGGTTGTCGATGACTCTCGCGATTAGATGCTTATCGCCATTGATAATTAACGGCGCTGATAGTTGCGGTCGAACAGCTGTGAATGGCCTCTTCTCCAGTCGTGTGTAGGCCGTCCATTTCGCGGCTGCCGTATCGAAGAAGGCTGCAGCATTCACGCTGTCGAACTCGGCGCTTAGCTGACGGGTCTCCAGCAAACTAAGCTCGTTCAGATTTCGAACGAACTGGTTGATGGTCTGAATATCCTCATAAATCCGCTTCAGATAGATGCCTGTATCGGCCGGAGCTATTGTGCCGTCCGTTATGGCGTCGATATAACCGCGAATGAGTGTAATCGGCGTCTTCAAGTCATGCGATATGTTCATGAGCAGCTCCTTGCGCCAATGCTCCATGCGCGTGAGTTCGTCAACCCGCATCGCAAGCTCGGAGTTGATTTCACTGAGCTGCTCCGTACGCTGTTCGACCTTATGCTCGAGCTGCAAATTATGTTCGTTCTGCTGCTCCATAAGCTCGCGGATTTTCGTTGACATGCGATTAAATGACCGCAGCAGCTGATTGAATTCCAGCGTCCTCGTATCGTTCGGCGCTGCGGAGAATTGTCCTTCGCCGAGCTCGGCGAAAGCGTCCGCCAGAAGGTTGACCGGCCGCGATACTTTGGAGCGCAAGTAGAAGGCAAGCGCAACGCATAGAAAGAAAGCGACTACGCCAAGCAATGACAGTTGCATAATGAGTTGATCGCGCGTCTTCTCCGAGAGTTCCTGCGTTGCGCTGTGAATCGGCTCCAGCAGCTTATGCTCGGGAATAACGTAGCCTAGTATCCAGTTGGTCGTTGGTATCGAGCGGCTGAATATAAGCTTCTGCTCGCCGTTAATTTTGAGGCTTCGATAGCTGTCTACCGTATCGTTGCTGAACAGCGTATCCAGCTTCAGTTGCTCGATCTCCTCCATGCCGTGCTGCTGGGCGGCGATCAGCTCGTGGTCGCGATCGAGCAGAAGGGCGTACCCGTTCTCGTCGCCGAATCTTGTGTCGAGCACATTGTCTACGAATTGCTCGATTGTTACGTCCGCGGCAACTACGCCTCGCAGCACGCGCTGCTCATCATAGACGGGCGTCGTAGCGGTGAACATCCAGCCTCGCGGCGTAATGTCGTAGTAAGGCTTCGTCCAGGCGACCCGGTTAATATTCRGACGTACATTAAGCGCATCCGAATAGAAGCGGTAGGAGGTGAGGGCGAAGATCGGCGTATTCGGATTGCGCTTCGCCGAGCCGTTGTATTCAGGGTAATAAAACGAGCCGGCAGCCGGATGGATATAGTAGATGGACACGATATTCGGCTTGCGCGACGTCTCGGACTTGAACAGAGGGAACAGCGCCTTGCTCTTGGCCAAGTCGCGCGCGAGCTCGGGCGATGGATAGTTGTTCGCGTTATTCGTGCGTACCGAGATGGCACCCTCGCCATTCGCGTTCTTCTCGACGAAGCGGCCCCTTTCGTTATCATAGGTGAATACGATCGGCTTCACGCCGTTATTGCTATGCTTCAAGGAGAAGATCGATTCAGCAAGAGACTTCGAGAGCAGTACGGCATCTTCGACAAGCCGGAGTTCGGTGTCGATCGCGCGAACCTGCCCGTCGATATTGGCTTCATACATGCTTATGTAATTTTTTTCGGTCATAGCCGTATTCCTAGCATTGAAGTGACTAAGCTGCGAAGTAACGGTCTTGCCGGCAAATATGGATAGAAGCAGAAGAGGGACGAGAGAGACGGTCAACATAGCCGCAAGCATCTGAAAGGCGAAGGTGCGCGGTTTAAGGGTGGAATTAAATCTCTTTAATCGGTTCATCGAACTTGTACCCGATTCCGCGTATGGTGACGATGCGCTCCGGTGCTGCGGGATTGCGTTCGATCTTCTTGCGGAGATGACCGATATGCACTTGCAGCGTCTTCGTATCGAGGCTGTTCTCGTAGCCCCAAATATGGCTTAGCAGACGTTCGGTCGTCAGCACTTGTCTCGCATTTTGCATGAGATAAGAGAGGAGTTGGAACTCCTTGGCGGACAACTCGACCTTGACGCCGTCTACGTACACCTCATGGGCGTCGATCTTGAGCTGTACATGGTCGGAAGTAATGGAGTTGGAGACAACGGGGGCTACTCTGTCACGGACGATGCGGTTTCGGCGCAGTTGCGCCTTAATGCGGGCGACCAGCTCGATCGGACTGAACGGCTTGCTCACATAGTCGTCTGCGCCGACGCTCAGCCCGACCACCTTGTCGATCTCGGTATCTTTGCAGGTGAGGAAGACGATAGGCACATCGGTCTTCTGTCTCAGCCTAGCGCACAGCTCATAACCCTCCATATCGGGGAGCAGTACGTCAAGGACGATTAATGAAGGCTGCTCGTTCTCGGCTAGCTCGATAGCCTGCTTGCCGCTTGTCGCGCTTAAATGGCGGAATCCATCCTTCGTCAAGTACATGCCAACGAGCTCGCCGATCCTAATTTCGTCGTCTACGGTTAAGATGAGTTCTCTCGTCATGTCCGTTCACCTCTTTATGTCAAAGTTAAGAGAGCAGTGTATGTCTTAAATATAAACGCGAAAGTGAGGTTTATGCAACAAATATGTTAGTTTATATGACATGACAATACCTTGAGGGTGAACAAAAATAAGCCGACGCTTGATGCGCCGGCTTATTGCAGGATGCTATTGGCATTACTGATTGATATAACGCTCGAAGATTGAACCGAAATCTTTTACTTTATATTGCTTATGCGTGTCTACCATCCAAGTGAAGGCTGCTTTGTTAATCGCATCGAACTGCGATACGACATTGAAGTCGCCCTTATGGACCGACTGGATCGTCGTGGATGCCATGTTCAAGCTGTTTCTGGCGAATTCGAGCGTCAAGTTATTTTCGTGTGTAATTTCGGAAATTTTCATAAGCGCTTTGTACAGATCCTTAAGCTCCTCGATATGCTTCTTGTGCACGTCGATACTGAGAACGACGGGACCGATCGTGAACTTAATCTCCACGTCGAGATCGACCGTCCCGGCTGTCTCCATCGATACATTAGCAATCGGGTTGGTCGCATACGGGTAACGTCTAAGCGTACGCTTTTTGCTCATTGCGCTCGTGCCGTCGAGATGAATGAGTGCTAAGTTCGTGAAGCAGTATTCGTCGGCCTTCGATTTGATCAGGAAATAAATTTTCTCGTCGTCCTCGTGCAAGACGTAATCATCGGAATCTACTTTGTCATAATTATTGGGATGAATAACGGAGCCTACGTCGCTCAGGCCAAGCACATCCGCTGCTATTTTGCCAAACATCGAACCAATCCTCTCTACGTAAAAATAACGTACCCACACATTATATAATAATTGCTGGAAAAAATGTTATCGATTTTGCGCTGCCGCGCTTAAGCTTTCTTTGCAGCGATCGAGAAAATGACCGTTTTGGCGGCGCTGTCGACTTGAATATTGACGTTGTCATTGCCAATCGTTGTTTGCTGCGAAGCGACTTTGCTGCCGCTTTCGACGCGTTTGCAAATGTCTGCGAACAGCTCGCGGAATGCATAGGCGTTGTAACCGAACAGCTGATTGGCGAACTGATCGACAACCTCGGAATTGCGTGCCAATGCCCCTTCGCGCAGACGGATCGTCACGCCATAGGTGTTGTATTGCGGGTCAAGCCAAATGGCAGCTTCCTCCGTTGCGGCGGAAGTCCCGGAAGCATGGTTAGTAACGCTGTCCTTCTCCGATTGGTCTTTGAACAGGCGCAGAGTTGTTTCGTATAAATCATGATTCGAGCCGCGCAGTTGGCCAGCTGCGCTCAGCGCTTCATAGGCGTCCCACATCCGCTTGTCCGGGAAGACAACGATCTTGTTGCCGCCGCCGGCCGTTGGAACGATGCGTTCGAGCTTCTCGGGCGATACCTTAACGGCGAGTCGTTTGGTCTTATCGGTCAGCCTATTCAAGATAACGAGCGCTTCCGCCCGGGTAACGGTATCGCCTACGCCGAAGAAGCCGTTCGGGTAGCCGACCATAATGCCTTTGACGAGCGACTCGGCAATAAACTTCTGTTCGCGCTCGGACGCGCCCATAATGTCTCCGTACGCTTGCGCCATCTTTTGACCGAATATGCCGTCCTCCAGAAACTCCGTTTCTTGCAGGGTGTAGTAGATGATCTCGGCGACGTTCTCGCGGGTCATGTTGGCTTGGAAGTCGCTGTAGCGGCTTTTGTTCAGGAAGTGGAGGTCGCTGGCGATTTCGATGAAATCCTTGGCCCAGTACCCGACCGTGTTCGGAGTGAACGTAAAGTAGCGATAGTCCTGCTTAAGAATCGCCTGGTTCTCCGAGCTTAACGATTGCAGGAAGCCCGAGGACCAGCTTCTCGAGCCGTTCAAATGCAAATCGGAATAGGAAAAAATGAGCATTTTGATGAATTGATCGACTTGAACGGGGGCTTGAGGTTTGAAATTGCCGTCGGGATAGCCAGCAAGAACGCCGCGCTTCACCATCTCGGCAATCGTCTGTTCGGCCCAGTGTCCGCGTGTGTCCTTGAAGGGAGCGGTTGCTGCGGAGGCGTGGTCGATGCGGGTGCCAAATGCGCCTGCAGACCCGAATGTCAGTAAAGTAATCGTAAAGAATAACAGAACATAACGCTTCATTAAAATCATTTCCTCCTAATTTATAAACGAATGCCTCGAGTTCTAGATAACCATATTTAATGAAGGGAGAGAACTGCCTTTATAACTATTGCGAATGGGGTTAGTTGGGCGCATAACGGTTAGGTCGGACAGCATATCCGTCATAGGCCGACACGACAAAAAATCCCGAACATCCGCTAATGGTTAGCGAACATCCGGGATGAATGGCATGTTTGGAACTGTTAAATTAGTCGAGGACGGCTGTGATATGAGCCTTCGTTACCGACCAGTGGGAGGCTGTCCATACTTTAGCCTTCTTGTCGATGTACAAGATTTGCGGCGATTCATGCTTGACCGAAGTATCTTCCGCGATTTGGTTCGATACCGGGCGGGACTCGATTACTTTAACGAGCAAGTAGTCTACGTCTTCGCGCGGCTTGTCGTTCAAATACTGATTGAATTCGTTAAACGCATTCGCGCTAACCGGGCAGGTTGTGCTGTGCTTAAGGACAACGACAGGACGGGAATCGGAGCCCTCGAGCGCGCTGTTCCATTCTTCGATAGTCGTAATTTCTTTATAAGACATAATAGGTAACACTCCTTTTTGTATGATTGAATAGGCAGGACTTGTCTCCCTAGTATAACGTTAATTGCTGTTAAAAGCATCTTTGCGGCACGGTGCGATAATAATCGTCTTATTGGCGTATTGCGTTTGATTAATGGTCGTGATATGATGACTTCAGGAAAAATGACTAAATTGGTTTTTTGGTCATTCAGTCAGAAATATGAGGATGTAAAAACGACAAGGGTGCGGAGGTGGGCAAATGGCTGTTGATCGCAGGCAACAAATCGTAGAAGCGGCAGAAAGGTCGTTCGCGTTATTTGGCTACAAAGCGACAACAATGGACCAGGTCGCCAAGATCGCGAATGTCGGCAAAGGGACGATCTACACTTTTTTCGCGAATAAGGAAGAGCTGTTCCAAGAAATTATGAAGAAGCTGCTTCATCATATGAGGTTAGTGGCGGAGACGGTTATCGACCCGAATAAGCGGTTCTTCGATAATTTATACGCAGCGCTTGAGCAATTGCTTGAATTCCGCGAAAAGCATGAGCTTGCGCTTAAGTTGTCGCATGAGGTACGCGAGATTGGAACGCCAATGGCGATCGAGGGTTTAAGGCAGATTGAACAGGCTGTGG
The DNA here is from genome assembly GCF_052115185.1 of Paenibacillus sp. 2TAB19. Classification (NCBI taxonomy): domain Bacteria; kingdom Bacillati; phylum Bacillota; class Bacilli; order Caryophanales; family Paenibacillaceae; genus Paenibacillus; species Paenibacillus sp. 2TAB19. The sequence continues at coordinate 14,871 of NZ_JBFRGE010000055.1, forward strand.
TAGGATATATTAAGTCGCAAGTGCAGATTGCGATTGATAAAGGCGAGATTAAGCCTTGTGATCCGGAGATGACAGCATTCGTCATGCTGAAATTATATATGGCATTAACCGTCGATTGGAATAAGGCTTACAAGCCGCTTGAGAAGGGCGAAGTATCCGATCGGCTGCGGTTTTATTTGCAAGAAGGTTTGGTTATGGCTCCTAGGTAACTGGGATGCCTTTTTTCATCAGAAAAAGTGACCGAATGACAAATATGGTCATAAAGTATGCGGGAGAGTGGATAATTATGAAGTGGTTCGGATTGAAGCAGTTCGGCAAGGAGCTGTCCGGCATCGGCAAAAACAAGATGCTGCTTATTTCGATAGCTGGAGTTATGGTCATACCGGTGATGTATTCGTCGATGTTTATTAGCGCTTTTTGGGATCCGTACGGGAATTTGGACAAAATGCCGGTGGCGGTCGTTAACGCCGATGTGGGGTATACGTACAACGAGGAGACGCTGCATATCGGCGATGATTTTACGGAAGAACTAAAGGAAAACGAAAAGTTCGAATGGCATTTCGTAAGCAAGGAAGACGCGCTGAAAGGCATGGAAGACCATGACTATTACATGGCGATTGAAATTCCTTCGGATTTCTCGGAGAAAACAACGTCGCTTAATTCCGACCAACCCGTACCTGCGCAAATTACGTATTTGTCGAATGAGAGCTTTAACTTCCTTGCTTCGCAAATCGGCAGCAAGGCCGTTGATACGATGAAGGCGGAGCTGAATAAGGAAGTGACGTCGGCGTATACGAGAACGGTGTTCGAGCAGATGGAAGAGCTGGCCGACGGAATTGGCAAGGCGGCTGGCGGTGCTACGGAAATTGCGGACGGCACGACGAAGGCGAAAGATGGCGCGAAGCTGATTCAGGAGAATCTAAGCAAGCTGGTCAGCGGCAGCGTCGCCCTTCAAGAGGGAGTGGCGAAGCTGGCGAACGGCAGCTCTGAGCTCGGTGAAGGCGCTGCTTCGTTAAGCGCCGGAACGGCTGGTCTGTCGGGCGGACTGGCGCAGCTGTCGGCAGCGCAGCAGCAGCTCGCAAGCGGCGGCGCGTCGCTCGGTGCGGGAGCGTCGAAGCTCGGCGCGGGAGCGAGCGAGCTTGCCGGCGGCTTGACACAGCTGGCGGATGCTAGCAGCACGCTTGCCACAGGCAGCGAAGATGCGAAGCAGGCTGCGGGGCAGATCGCCGGCGGGCTGAGCGATTCAGCCGCCAGTGAGGCGAAGCTGGCAGCAAGCGCGGCGAAGCTCGCGAACGATCTAGCGCAGCTGGCGCAAGCTGATCCGGAGCTTGCGAAGGATGAAAGCTTCAGCGGATTGCTGGCGTCGAGCAGAGAGCTGGCCGCAGGGCTGTCGAAGTCTGCAGAGGGACAAAAGCAATTAAGCTCGGGAGCGGACCAGCTTAATGGTGGTCTGGCGAACCTGACAGCGGGATTGAGTCAATTCGACGAGAAAGCGACGGCAGCTTCGAAAGGCGCGGATGAGCTTAGTGCCGGCGGCAAGCAATTGGTTGCCGGTGCGGAGCAGTTTAGCGGCGGTATGAAGCAGTTCGGCGAGAAGCTGTCGGCAGCGGCTGATGGCAGCAAAGATATTGCGGCAGGAGCGGAGAAGCTTAATAGCGGTGTTGCTACGCTGGCGAATGGATTGAATACGTTGCAATCGAACGTAGGGCCATTCGTTGACGGATCTGTGAAGCTAGAAGTCGGTGCGAAGGATATGACGACCGGGCTGCTCAAGCTGGAGGACGGCACGCAAGAGTTGTCGGGTAAGCTGAGCGAGGCATCGGATCAGACGGCGGATCTGGATCTGACCGATCCGATGGTCGATATGTTCGCCGATCCCATCCAGCTTGATGTCGAGAAAGTAAGCGAGGTCGATAATTACGGCACTGGACTAGCGCCGTACTTCTTATCGCTAGGTCTATATGTTGGCGCGATGATGCTTACGATTGTATATTCGGTACGCGATCCGATGATCCGTCCGGTTAACGGTTGGAGCTGGTTCTTGAGCAAAGCGTTGACAGTCGTGGCGATTGGTACGATTCAAGCGCTTATCGCCGATGCGGCGCTGTTGTATCTGCTCGATCTGCAAGTGACGAGTGTGCCGTTATTCGTTGGTTACTCTGTGCTGACGAGCATTACCTATATGATGATTATTCAGTTCCTCGCTTCTTCGATGAACAACCCGGGCCGTTTCATTGCGATCATATTGCTTATCTTCCAATTGACGAGCTCCGCAGGTACGTTCCCGATCGAGCTGGTGCCAGATTGGCTCCAAGCGATATCGCCATGGCTGCCGATGACCTATTCGGTAGCGGGCTTTAGAGATATTATTTCAAGCGGCGACTACAGCTCGTTATGGAGCGACAGCTTGATTCTTGCTGGTATCGCATTGCTGTTCGCGCTTCTCTCGTATGGTTACTTCACGTACAGCCATCACAAGACGAAAGGCGAGAATGGCAGCGAGACTGCGACAACGACATTAGCATAAAGCAATGAGTAAGTAGAGGGGCGAGGCCTGACCACCGTGAACGGTTGTTCATAGGTGAGGGGCTTGCCTCTTTATTTTGTTTAGTCGGCGGTGGCAGGAAATGAGCTATAAGAGCATATATGAACTTACACGCGGGGAGTAGCTAGTGTGTTTGGTCTGTAAGAGCGTATATGCGCTTACGGATGGAGGATGAGTAGAAGGGTAAGCCCACATTATGCTGTAAGAGCGTATATGCGCTTACAGAAAGCTGGAAGAGATAGAGCGGATAATCGGCGCGTGATAATAGCCGACTTTATGATTGCTATTGCCGATTTACTGATATACTGTATAATCACAAGTGTTTCTTTATAGCTAAAGGGGAATGCGGAATGCCGGATCAAACGATTATTCGCTTTGAACATGTTACGAAGCGTTACGATAATGATGACGCAGTACTGAAAGATGTTAGCTTCACCATCGAGCGGGGCAAGTTCTATACGCTGCTCGGACCGTCTGGCTGCGGCAAGACGACCATCCTTCGATTGATTGCCGGGTTCACGGAGCCTTCGGAGGGACAGATTTACTTCAATGGCAAAGTCATTAACCGCGTGCCTGCGAATGAACGCCAAGTGAATACGGTGTTCCAGGATTACGCGCTGTTCCCGCATCTGAATGTGTTCGAGAACGTCGCCTTCGGACTGCGTATCAAAAAAATGAAAAACGCCGACGTCACCGCCAAAGTAAAGGACGCGCTTCGGTTCGTTAACCTGGTCGGTTATGAGTCGCGCGAGATCACTGAGATGTCCGGCGGTCAGCGCCAGCGTGTCGCGATCGCGCGCGCGATCGTGAACGAGCCGGAAATCATATTGCTGGACGAGCCGTTGTCGGCGCTGGACCTTAAGCTGAGGACGGAGATGCAGTACGAGCTTCGCGAGCTGCAGCGCCGTCTGGGCATTACGTTTATTTTCGTTACGCATGACCAAGAGGAAGCGCTGGCGATGTCGGATGAGATTTTCGTTATTAATGAGGGGAAAATCCAACAGAGCGGTTCGCCGACCGATATTTACGATGAGCCGATCAACCGTTTCGTAGCCGACTTCATCGGCGAATCGAATATTGTGCCGGGCCGCATGAAGCAGGACTTCGAGGTCGAATTCGCCGGCCGCTTATTCGAGTGCGTTGACCAAGGGCTTAACAAAGACGAGGGAGTAGAGATCGTCATTCGTCCCGAAGACTTGGAGATTACGAAGCCGGATCAAGGCAAGCTCCAAGTGAAGGTCGACTCGCAGCTATTCCGCGGCGTTCATTACGAGATATGCTGCCTGGACGAAGCGGGCAATGAATGGCTTGTCCACTCCACGCGCAAAGCAACGGTTGGCGAGCAGATCGGCTTAACCTTCGATCCGGAGGCGATTCACGTCATGAGGCTTGGGGAGACGGAAGAGGAATTCGATAAGCGGCTGGAATCGTACAGCGACAGCGAGGCTGCCGATGTCGAATAGATCACGAAGCTTCTATCTCGTGCCCTACGCGGCATGGATCGTGTTGTTCGTCATTGCGCCTATTGTGCTGATTGCTTATTATTCGTTTTTCGACGTGGAAGGTAACTTCACGTTCAGCAACTATGTTAACTTTTTCACCCCTGTCTATTTGAAAATGACGTTAAGCTCGTTCTGGTACGCGTTCTTAATTACGGCGTTCTCGCTGCTCGTCTCGTACCCGACGGCGTATTATTTAACCCGCGCGAAGCATAAGCAGTTATGGCTGCTGCTTATTATTTTGCCGAGTTGGATCAATTTGCTGCTGAAGGCCTATGCGTTCATCGGCTTGTTCGGTACATACGGCTTCGCCAACTCGGTGCTTGAAGTGCTGGGCATCGGCACGCAACAAATTTTGTTCACCGACTTCAGCTTCCTGTTCGTATCGGTGTACATTTTCATCCCGTTCATGGTGCTGCCGATCTTCAATGCGCTGGAGAAAATGAATCCATCGCTTGTATACGCTGCGCGCGATCTAGGCGCGTCCTCTTGGACGACGTTCCGCCGCGTCGTATTCCCGCTGACGATCAGCGGCGTGAAGGCGGGCTGCATGGCAGTGTTTATTCCGGCGCTGTCGCTCTTTATGATTACACGCCTGATCGCTGGCAACCGGGTTATTACGCTCGGTACGGCGATTGAGCAGCATTTTCTCGTCACGCAAGACTGGGGCATGGGCGCGACCATAGCCGTATTCCTCGTCATTGCGATGGCTCTAATGATGCTTCTGACAGGCAACCGAAAGCGGGGTGCGGTCGTTGCGCGAAAAAAATAAATGGTCGAACATTTATCTCGTAATCGTATTTGCGCTGCTCTATGCGCCGATCTTTTACTTGATGTTCTATTCCTTCAATAGCGGCGGCTCGATGCGCGACTTCGAGAGCTTCACGTTCGATTATTATGTTGAAGTATTTCAAGATACACGGCTGCTCATTATCGTGTTGAATACGTTCGTTATTGCCTTGCTGTCTGCGGCGCTATCGACCGTCCTTGGCGTCTTTGGCGCGATAGCTATCCACCAGATGAGACGCAATCGGCCGAAACAGACGCTGCTGACGCTGAACAACGTGCTGATTGTAAGCCCGGACGTTATTATCGGCGCTTCATTTTTAATTCTGTTTACGATTATCGGCATTAAGCTTGGCTTCATGTCCGTATTGTTGTCTCATATCGCTTTCAGTGTCCCGATCGTTGTTATTATGGTGCTGCCGAAGCTAGAGGAGATGAGCTCTACGCTGATCGATGCGGCGCGCGATCTGGGCGCAAGCTCGTGGAATGTACTCACGAAGGTTGTGCTGCCATATATTAAGCCGGGCATATTCGCCGGTTTCTTCATGGCGCTGACGTATTCGCTCGATGACTTCGCCGTTACGTTCTTCGTAACGGGCAATGGCTTCTCTACGCTATCTGTCGAGATCTACTCACGGGCGCGTCAAGGCGTATCGTTATCGATCAACGCGTTGTCGACGCTGCTATTCCTATTCACCATTCTGCTCGTTATCGGCTACTACTTCATTAATCGGCGGAGCAATGGCGGGGCTGGCAAGGCCGGTAAGGAGGGACGGGCATGAAACAGCTGGTTAGAATGTTCGCGACCGTCATTATTGTTGCGCTTGGGCTTATGTACTTGACTTCCTATCTGAATTCGAGCGAAGGCTATACGGGCGGCAATACGCTGACGATCTATAACTGGGGCGATTATATCGATCCCGAACTGCTTGATCGGTTTGAAGAGGAGACGGGCATCAAGGTCATCTATCAGACATTCGATTCCAATGAAGCGATGATGACGAAGATCGAGCAAGGCGGTACAACGTTCGATGTGAGCATTCCTTCCGAATACGCGATTAGCAAAATGAAAGAAGAAGATCTGCTCATTCCGCTCGATCATTCGAAAATTCCGAACCTGAAGCATATCGACGATAACTTCTTGAATCTATCGTTCGATCCGGATAACGCGTATTCGATCCCGTATTTCTGGGGAACGGTTGGCATCGTCTACAACCCGGAGCTGGTGGACGGCATTGCATTTACGAGCTGGGACGATCTCTGGGACGAGCGTCTGCGCAATCAGATCCTGTTGCTCGACGGCGCTCGCGAAGTTATAGGCATGGGGCTGAACAGCCTTCATTACTCGCTGAACGATACCGACGAGGCGCATCTGCAGGAGGCGAAAGCGAAGCTGGGAACGCTAACGCCTAACGTGAAGGCGATTGTCGGCGACGAGATCAAGATGCTGCTTGCGGGCGAGGAGGCGGCTGTAGGGCTCGTATGGTCCGGCGATGCTTCGGAAATTATGGGTGAGAACGAGAAGCTGGATTACGTTGTGCCGCAAGAGGGCTCGAATCTGTGGTTCGACAATATGGTCATACCGAAGACGGCCCGCAATATTGAAGGGGCGCATCAGTTCATTAACTTTATGCTCGATCCCGAAGTCGCTGCGCAGAATACGGAATACGTTGGCTACTCGACGCCGAACAAGGATGCGCTGGCGCTGCTGCCGGAGGATATATCGGGCGATGAACGGTTCTACCCGAGCGAAGAGCTGACGAGTAAGCTTGAGGTGTACGACAACTTGGGTAAGAAGATGCTGGCTCACTATAATGAGCTGTTCCTGGAGTTCAAGATGCACAGCAAATAAGAGTAAATGGGGAAACATACATCATGAATAAGAAGTGGCTGAACTATGCCGGCCTCGTGCTTGTTGCCGTTATATGGGGGGCGAATTTCGGTATTTCGCGGCTTGCGATGGAGTCGTTCCATCCGATCGTATTTTCATTTCTGCGTTTCGGCGTCGCGATCCCGTTCTTCTTCCTTATCTTGAAGCTTACGGAGGGCAATGTCGGCGTACCGTGGCGTCTCGTTCCGAAGTTGATGCTAATCGGTTTGCTTGGCATTACGCTTCTTGAGATTACCGTCATGTACTCCATTAAATATACGACGCTTGCGAATGCGTCGTTGCTGAACGTGGCGCCATGGCCGATCTTCGTCGCCTTGTTCGCGCCGCTTTTCACCCGCGAGACGATTACTTCGCGGCTTGTGGTCGGCGGAGTCATCGCGATGATCGGCGTATGCTTCGTTATTCTTGGCGGCGATGAAGGCTTCGCGCTTTCGTCCGACAATATGCTTGGCAATGCGATGGCATTCGGCGTCAGCATCATYGGCGCTTTGTTCAACTTGAGCTCGGTCTCGCTTATGAAACAGTACTCAGCGCTGCGTGTGAGTACGTGGACGATTGTATTCGGCGCTATCTTCATGCTGCCGCTGACGATCGGCTCATGGGGGCAGACCGATTGGCAAAGTCTAGGGACGGAGCAATGGTTGTCCATTGCGTATAACGTACTTATCTGCACGGTGCTTGCATTTGTCGTATGGAACGCTTGCATGTTCAAAGTAGGCGCGACGCGCTCGAACTTTTTCCGTTATGCGGTGCCGGCAGCAGCGGTTATAGCGGGTTATATTTTGTTCGACGAGCGGATCGCTATGCTGCAGATAGGCGGGGCGGCGCTTATGGCGGCTGGACTTGTGTGGATCAGCGTAGAACGTAAGAAGGCATAGGTTGGCAGGGGATTGTTTCAAAAAGACTGCTTCGAATGAGGTCATACGATCTTGCTCGGAACAGTCTTTTTTTATTGCTGCAGGCTGCTGGAGTTAGTAGTTAGTCGTAACGGACTGTAGCGGCGTTATTTTTGCGCGGATTACGGTCTCTCAGCCCGTAATGACGGGGATTGTGCGCTAATACTTTCGTTAGAATCGCTCCTGTCCGCAACTGCTCACTAAGGGGAGGAATTCATATGCGGTAGAAGATAAAAAATAGCATATACACAGAAAACATAACACGGATTGTTACGTATGGACAGGAATCGTTTTTACGTACGTTTTTCGATGAAAATACCCAAATATTTAAAGTTTTTAAGAAGTTTGAAGGGAAGAAAACGCTGATACGACGGCGATTATCGCTCTTCATGTCAGGTGTCACTCTATCTAACACTAAATGAAACTGTAATTAACAATGGATTAATACGTAAAAAATTTGCATTTTTGCGATAAAAAATAGTTTCAAAAAGGGTTTGAAACAGGTAAAATGAAAAAATCGGCGTTCAGTGCAGCTCTAATAGACTGCTGCGCTAAAGCGAACATTAAGAAAAAAGGACGGATATACAATGACTGTAAGTGCAACCGCAAGTACAACAAAAGAAACATTAAACCCGTACGAAATTGCTCAACAGCAAGTCGATACGGCTGCTGCTCTGTTGCAGCTTCCCGAGCATGTTACTAACATCTTGAAGCACCCAAGAAGAGTATTGTCCGTAAGCTTCCCTGTACGCATGGACGATGGTTCGGTTCGTGTATTCGAAGGCTATCGCTCCCAGCATAATGACGCAATCGGACCAACAAAAGGCGGCATCCGGTTCCATCCGGACGTGACGCTTGACGAAGTAAAAGCTCTGTCGATGTGGATGAGCTTCAAATGCGGCGTAGTCGGCTTGCCTTACGGCGGCGGCAAAGGCGGCGTTATTTGTGATCCGCGCACGATGAGCAAGGGCGAGCTTGAGCGCGTAAGCCGCGCATTCATGGAATCGATCGCTGACTTCGTTGGTCCGGACAAAGATATTCCGGCTCCGGACGTATACACGACTCCGCAAATTATGGGATGGATGATGGATACTTACAGCCGTCTTAGCGGAAAATATTCTCCAGGCGTCATTACGGGCAAACCGCTTATTATCGGCGGCTCCAAAGGACGCAACGAGGCGACGGCGCAAGGCTGCGTCTACACGATACTGGCTGCGCTTAAGGACAAAGGTCTTGCTGTCGAAGGCGCGACTGCAGCTATTCAAGGCTTCGGCAACGCTGGACGTATTGCGGCTCGTTTGCTTAGCGAAGCAGGCTGCAAGATCGTAGCGGTGAGTGATTCCAAAGGCGGTATTTATAACGCAGAAGGCCTTGATGTAGAGTACATCGGCCAACTGAAGGATACGGCTTCGATTAGCGATTACGGCCAACAATATGCGATTTCGAATGAACAGATTTTGGAACTAGACGTTGACATTCTCGTTCCGGCTGCGCTGGAGAACGTGATTACATCCGCGAATGCAGACCGTATCCAAGCGAAAATTATTGCAGAGGCTGCTAACGGTCCAACGACGCCTGAAGCGGATCGCGTACTGCATGCTAAAGGCATTACGGTCATTCCTGACGTGCTTGCGAATGCAGGCGGTGTAACGGTATCTTACTTCGAGTGGGTTCAGAACTTGATGAATTACTACTGGAGCGAAGCCGAGGTACTTGAGAAACTGGAGACGAATATGATTCTTTCCTACGTAGCTGTTCGCGATTTGGCAGCAGAGCACAAGACCGACCTTCGTACGGCAGCATACATGATTTCGATTAAACGGATTGCAGCAGCAATGGAAGCTCGCGGCTGGATCTAACAATAGGCATCTTTTTACTCGAACATAATGAAGAGGTGAAGGCATCATGAAACAACAAATCCGTATTGGTATTGTAGGTTACGGCAACCTGGGCCGCGGGGTAGAGATGGCGATCAAGCAAAACCCAGACATGCGTCTGGACGGCATATTTACACGCCGCGACCCTGCAACGATTCCTTCCGAGGTTAAAGCTTTCCATATTGACGATGCTGAGAAGCTGACAAGCGAGTTCGACGTTATGATTTTATGCGGCGGATCGGCTACCGACCTGCCTGAACAGGGGCCGCAGTTTGCCAAGCTGTTCCACACCGTCGACAGCTTCGATACGCATGCGCGTATTCCGGAATATTTCGAACAGGTCGATTCGGTTGCCCGCGCGAACGGTAAGGTGAGCGTAATCTCGACTGGCTGGGATCCGGGCTTGTTCTCTCTGAACCGTCTGCTTGCGGAGTCGATCCTGCCGGAAGGCAATGAATATACGTTCTGGGGCAAAGGCGTCAGCCAAGGCCACTCCGATGCGATTCGCCGCGTGAATGGCGTTAAGCATGGCGTACAATACACGATTCCAAGCGATGAAGCGGTAGATCGGGTACGCAGCGGCGAAAATCCGGAGCTCGCAACACGCGAGAAGCATCTTCGTGAATGTTTCATCGTTGCGGAGGAAGGTGCGGATCAAGCGGCGATTGCCGAGGAGATTCGTACGATGCCGAACTATTTTGCCGATTATAACACGACAGTTCATTTCATCGATGAAGCGACGATGAAGGCGGAGCATTCGGCTATGCCTCACGGCGGCATGGTGCTGCGCAGCGGCAAAACAGGCGTGAACAGCACGCAAATCATCGAATTCGGCTTGAAGCTAGACAGCAACCCGGAATTTACGGCGAGCGTGCTCGTTGCGTATGCACGGGCAGTATACAAGCTGGCAGCAGAAGGACAAGCAGGAGCAAAGACGGTATTCGACATTCCGTTCGCCTACTTGTCGCCAAAGTCTGGCGCGCAGCTGCGTAAGGAACTTCTGTAATATAATATAAGAAGCGAAGCGATTCGGAGGGAAGTAATTCCCATCGGGTCGCTTTTTTTAGTTTCATTTTCTAACGAATCTAGAACATCTTATTTGCGAATTTCAACGGTTATTTGTTTTCTAACGAACTCAGCGAACCTTATTTAACTGAAATGGAGCGTAATGGCAAGGGTTGGGATGAAATAAGAATACCCTGATTCGTAAATAATCGTTTCTGAGGAAGAAACAGTAAATAAGGGGTTGAGGATTCCCGGCGCGGCATGAGTCTTTTACAAAAACTCTAAAAATCGCTTACATAGGCTTAATAGTTGGCTTGTACGATGGTATCGACCTAGGATGCGCTCGGTTCTAATCTGAGAGTATCGGGTAGGTACATTCAGATCGGGAGATCGTAGGGGGAACTATTGTGAGCTTCGTACGCAATACTAACAGCACAAGCATTCGCAAAGCACTGCAGGTTGCTGCTGCAGGACTTATGGCATTTACCTTAATCGGACCTGTTAACTTGAATAAGGCAGAAGCAGCCGCTGCAACGTTCTCTATGGAGAAAATCGCAGGTTACGATAGCGGAGCCGGCTATCTGAATGCCGGTACGGAAATCGTCGTATATGATTGGGAAGGCAAACGGGCATACTCGACTAACTCGGCCGAGAAAGCAATTGATATAATCGATCTCTCCAAACTCGGTCAAGAAGAAACGATTGAACGCCTTAACCGTGTAACAGTAGAAAGCTTCAATATTGAAGGCTTCACACCGGACGGCGTAACGAGCGTAGCTGTTCATCCATCAGGTAAATATATTGCGGCATCCGTGCCGGCAAGCCCTAAGACTGATCCGGGCAAAGTCGTATTCATGGACATGGACGGTACTCAGATTACTTCAGTGACGGTAGGGTCGCTGCCGGATATGCTGACGTTCTCGCCGGACGGCAAACAACTGTTGGTCGCTAACGAAGGCGAGCCGAACGGGGATTATACGGTTGACCCGGAAGGTTCGGTATCCATTATCGACGTAACAGGTGAAGTTGGAGCATTGACGGATGAGGATGTGGCAACGGCTGGTTTCGGCAGCGTTACAATTCCTGAGGACGTGCGGATTTTCGGACCAGGATCTAGTGCAGCGCAAGACTTGGAGCCCGAATATATCGTTGTGTCGGCTGACAGCAAGAAAGCATACGTATCCCTGCAAGAAAACAATGCAATGGCAGAGGTTAACCTGACGACTAAGCAAGTTACAAGTGTTCACGCTCTAGGCTTCAAAGATCATTCGTTGCCAGGGAATGGCTTAGATGCATCCGATAAAGATAAAACTATCGATATTAAACCGCAGCCTGTGCTCGGCATGTATTTGCCGGATGGAATGGCGATTACCAGCTATGGCGGCAAGTCGTATATTTTGACTGCTAATGAAGGCGACGACAGAGAATATGGTGATTTTGCCGAAAAGGGAAGAATCAAGTCCATTAAGGATAATATTCAGCTTAATGCGGCTTATTACAAGGGCTTTACGCAAGAGGAATTGGATGCCTTCAAAACCAGCGGAGCATTCGGTTTGGATACGGTGCTTGGTCGATTAAGCGTATCCACGCTGGATGGCCTGAATAATGGCGTGTATGACAGATTGTACAGCTACGGCACACGTTCGTTCTCGGTTTGGGATGCTTCGACAGGGGCGCTCGTATTCGATAGCGGCGATCAGTTTGAGCAATTGACGAAGGATTTGCCTTTCTTTAACGCAGATAATGAGAAGAACAATGATAAAGACGTACGAAGCGCGGCAAAAGGACCTGAGCCGGAATACGTGGAAGTCGGCACAGTCGAAGGCAAGACGTATGCGTTTATCGGACTTGAGCGCATAAGCGGCGTCATGGTTTATGACATTACAAATCCAAAGAAACCGACTTACGTTACTTATATGACTTCCCGTGTGGATGGCGACATTGAAGCTAACGAAGCCGGCGATATTGCGCCGGAGGGTTTGAAGTTCGTACCTGCCGCGAAGAGCCCAACGGGCAAGGCGCTGCTGCTGGCGGCACATGAAGTGTCCGGCACGATTGCGGTATACGAGATTACGGCGCCGAAGCAGCCAAGCACACCGTCAGTGCCGGAGGTAACGCCGGAGCCTAGCCCAAGCCCAACTCCGGAGCCAACTCCGACACCAACGCTTACGCCGGAAGTTAAGCCAGGCGAGTTGAACGTTACGGCAGAGCAATTTGCGGATAAACTTGCTGGGCTTCCGGCGGGCACGAATGAACTTACGTTCGATGCGGGTACACCTGGCGATAACGGGATCTCGGTCGTACTGCCAGCGGGCGTGAAGAATGCGGCAACTGCGAATCCGAACTTAGTGATCGTCATTGAAGGCGATAACGTCAGCTATGAGCTTCCGATCTCGGCAATCAATTGGAATGAGGTTAGCAAGCAGCTTGGCGGAGATGCGGCGAAGATTACCGTATCCGTTCGTCCGGCAAGCGGCGGTGCTAGCGAGCAGATCGAGCAAGCGGCTGTGGGTCAACAAGTTGATTTGCTCACAGGCGCGTTGGAGTTCACTGTAGTTGCTGAAGGCGCTAATGGCAGCAAATATACGATTGCTTCTTTCGGAGGAACGTATAACGACCGTACGATTACGTTAGACGGTACTTCGGTTAACGGCAGTACGGCAACAGCTGTACGCTTCGATGAAGCGACAGGCCGACTTGTATTCGTGCCATCAACGTTCACGGCAGCTGGCGGCGATACGATCGTTAACATGAAACGGAACGGAAACAGCGTATATACAGTCATTAACGGCAGCAAGACATTCGACGACGCGGCCTCCCACTGGGCGAAGCCGGCTATTGATTCGCTCGCATCGAAACTTATCGTAAGCGGCGTGGACGAGAATCATTTTGCTCCGAACAAATCCATTACGCGTGCAGAGTTTACAGCTATCATCGTTCGCTCGCTCGGTCTAAATGAAGCGGCGGCCGGCAGCAGCTTCTCCGATGTATCGGCAAGCAAATGGTACGCGGGTGCGATCCAGACGGCTGTGCAAGCAGGTGTTATCAGCGGCTACGACGACGGAACATTCCGTCCAGAGCTGACGATAACAAGACAAGAAATGGCTTCGATTCTGATGAAAGCCGTTCGTTACGCAGATGCCAATACGGCGGCAACGATTGCAGCGAAAGCTGAATCGCTGAACCCATTATCTGCTATTAAGGATGCGGGCTCGATAGCGGCCTGGGCGAAGACAGCTGCAGCTGAAGCACTGGCTGCAGGCATCGTGGAAGGCAAAGCTGCAGGTACATTTGCGCCTGCTGCGAAGGCTACCCGCGCTGAAGCGGTAACGATGCTGCAACGAACGCTTAAACAGATTGGATTTATTAACTAACCATGGAATGAGTTAGACCTGAGACTCGGTCACCCGGGCAAGCGGATGAAGCTTGCTGCGGGTGACTGGGTCTTTTTTTGATATGCTCATGAATGCGCACATCAGCGGGGATTTCCAAATCGAGTGAAGGCAGGAAACAAAAAAATGCGGACAAACCCGCGCCAATCCGATATAATCGTCTAAGTCGATAATAAGAAGAACTGGAAATTGAGGTGCAGTCGCTTGCAGCAAAGGTATGACCAATTGGATTCGCTTAGAGGGTTGGCCGCATTGGCCGTCATGATCGGACATTTTTTCCTCGTATTCATGCCTATGGCTCAGAATACATCAAGTATGAGTTATTTGGAGTATCCGCTAAATGTGCTGAAATATTCGCCGCTGCATGCTTTTTGGGGCGGTCATGAAGCAGTGATTATGTTCTTCCTGCTTAGCGGCTTCGTATTGTCGCTTCCGTTCTATAGCAACAAACAGCAATCCTACCCGAAATACGTCGTGAAACGGATTTGCCGCATTTATTTGCCGTTCGTGGTCGCTTTGTTTATCGCTATTTTATTCCGTGATGCGGTATTCCTGAAGAAGCTGTCGGATTTGACGCCTTACTTCAACAGCCTTTGGACACGGTCGCCGGATTTTGCGTCGATTGGGGATCATTTGCGTTTCATTACCAACTACAACACGACAAAATACAATCCGATTATATGGACGCTTGTCCATGAGATGCGGATTTCGCTTATATTCCCATTCGCTATGTTCTTTGTGGCAAAATGGGGCTGGAAGGCTGGCGTGCCGCTCGCGATCGGGCTTTCGCTCGTAAGCATGTATTTGCTGGGAGCTATCGAGACGCGCTACACAACAAACTATGTCATTTCGCTGCATTATGCTTCCTTCTTCGTCATTGGGGCGATGCTGGCCAAATATAGAGAGTCTCTTAAGCAATTGTACAACCGTATGAATGGTTGGTTTGCAGCCGCAGTCTTAGTCGCAGCGTTATTCAGCTATTCGTACAAATGGGTTATTTACAGCAAGTCGTTCGCTAAGCATATTACAGAGCCGCAAGGCGATTGGCTGATTGCGCTGGGCGCTTCGATATTTATCGTGGCAGCCATGTCATCGGTTCGCGCATCGAAGCTGCTGCATCTGAAGCCGCTATTATTCCTTGGTAAAATCTCTTACAGTCTCTACTTATACCATATGATCATTTTGCTCACATTCTTGCATAAGCTGAACGGGACGATGGACCCGGCGTTTATCGCGATGATCGCATTCGCCGCTTCATTCGGAGCTGCTGCGGCCAGCTACTATTATGTCGAGCTGCCTTCAATTAAGCTTGGCAGGCTGCTTACTACTTCTCGTAAAAAGCAGCAGACGCAAGTAGCCGAGAAAGGCAATACCTCGGCAAGTATGTAACTAAAATAAGAAAGCCGTCCTTCTCGTTAGAGAGGACGGCTTTTATTGTTGTTCATTTAACCGTGCGAGAACTGCTGACGGTATTTGCGAGGCGAGATGCCCTCGTATTTGGCGAAGCAGGAGGTGAAGTAAGCGGCGTGATTGAAGCCGACTTCCTCGGCAATGCGGGCGACCGCAAGATCAGTTTGCAGCAGCAGCAGCTTTGCTTGCTCGATTCGGAATCGCAGCAAATAGTCGAAGGGCGCGCAGCCGAACTCCTTTTGCATGCAGCGGGCGATATAAACGGGGTGGAAGTTGATGCTCTCGCCGAGCTGCTGCGCGGTAATGTCCGAGCGGTAGTGGGCGCGCAGATAAGAAGCGGCCTTCTCCGCGCAGAGCGCTTGAGGGGACGGTCCGCTTAGCTCGATCGATGCCGAGAGGTGCTCGATTACTTCTTGGAAAATAAGCTGCTGCTTCCAGCGGACACTCGGAATATGATCGTTCATATTAAGCTGGACGAGCCGTTGCAGCGAATCTGCCATTTTCGTAGGCTGAAGCAGCTTTGTGAATTGGGGGAGCTGCTTAATGAAGGTTTTTGTAGTGTAAATATTATTTGTATGCGCTGTCATGGCAGGACTGTCTTCGGCGGGTCTTTCGAGTGCGTGCTCGACTACGCTCCAGTCTCCTGTCGTCTGAAAATGAATCCAATAATACGTCGTATGCTCCTTATTCGCATTAGTCGCATAATGGTGGGCATCGGGACGGAGGATGAGCGCGTGTCCGGCCTCCACGTCGAAATGGTTGTCCTCCTCCCCCATATAGAGACATCCGTTAGTAACAATAAGCAAATCGAACACGCCAATGTTGCGTCTGCTAGGGTGCTTTCTCCCTACGGGAGATACGGCCGGCCCTCCTGTAATGTAGTGGGGAAGCGGTGGAATCGTCATCTGAATAAGCGGCATAAGGGGGCAAGCCTCCTTGAATGTAATTGTTCGTGATCGAGGTTGGAATTTTTATAGTTTCGGTTGTAAAACTGATACATCAAGCTCAGTATAGCATCTATAATTTGAAAAGACGATGGTTGAGACTGATGAGGATGAGACCGCAGAAGGGCGGCTCGTGCAGGGGGATTATAGGATGGCGGATCACGGGAAAAAAATTTCTTTATGGGTGCTTGCGTGGCCTATTTTTATTGAGTTGTTTTTACAGTTTTTGCTTGGAGCGGCGGATACGCTCATGGTCAGCCGAATATCGGATGATGCGGTAGCGGTTGTCGGTTTCTCCAATCAGTTATTTCAAGCGGTAACGACGCTGCTTGTGACGGTAGCAAGCGGGGCGGGTATTTTGATCGCTCAGAAGCTTGGCGCCCGCCAAGCCGGCGATGCGAGGACGATCGGCATCATGTCGGTAACGGTCAGCGCGGGTATCGGAATATTGCTCAGTGTTATGTTATACACTTTTCCGACGGAGATTGCTGCAATGCTGAAGCTGCCTGACACGCTGCTTCCGCTTGCTCAGACTTATATATCGATTGTGGGCGGGGGCATGGTTCTTGTGGCGCTTATGTCCTCGCTGAGTACGGCGATTCGCAACACGGGCAACACCAAAGGGCCGATGTACATTGCGATTGGCATGAATGTGGTCCATGTTATTCTCAACTATGGATTCATCTTCGGAGCACTTGGTTTACCGAAATGGGGCTTGCTCGGCGTAGCGGTATCAACGGTGGTCTGCCGACTGCTTGCGTCAATTGTGTTGTTCATTATGTTCCTGTATACATTCGAGCGCCGCATAGCGATTAGAGATTTCAAAACGTTCAACGGCAAGCTGTTTCAGGAGATATTGCGCATCGGCTGGCCGCTGGGCATCAATATGTTCTGCTGGGTGTTCACGCAACTGCTCATTTTCTCCTTCATAGCGATGCTTGGCACAAGTGAGCTGGCTGCAAGAACTTATATGAACACGCTTGAATCGTTTTGCTTCATGTTAGGTTATTCGATTGCGCTTGCCGTACAGATTCAGATCGCCCATCTGTTCGGTGCGGGCAAGATCAAAGAGGCTTATGGTACAGCTTATCGTGCGCTATGGATTGGGCTTGTTGTCGTCACCGTAAATGCTTTCGTCATTTATTTGTTCGGAAGGCACTTGCTTGGGCTATTCACGTCGAATGACGATATTATTGCGATCGGCGCATCGCTGCTTGGGATGAACCTGCTGCTGCAGCCGGGCAAAATGATGAATATGGCGCTTAGCAACTCCTTGAACGCGGTAGGGGATACACGCTATACGATGTGGCTGGCCGTCTTCTCCATGTGGCTGATCGCGACGGCGCTTGCTTATTGGGTGGGCATCGAGCTCGGCTGGGGATTAATCGGCATTTATGGCTGCATGATTCTCGACGAGTACGTTCGCGGCATCTTCTCGCTGTTTCGCTGGCGCGGACGCAAATATTTGCGAATGGCCGAACAGAGGGAAGCGGACAAAGCAGCTGCAGCCTCGGTCGTGCCTGCGATTAGAAAACAAGCCGCTCCCGGCGTATAATAGACATTAATAGATGATATAGATGATGCGAAGGGGAGAACGTCGCTTATGGCTACTGGTTTAGTAATGAATGAGAAAATAAGAGCATCCGAAGTGCAACTTACGGGACTGGACGGGGAGAATCTCGGCGTTATGTCGAGAGATGAGGCGCTGGCGCTCGCTCGCGAGCTTAAAGTCGATCTTGTGTGCACGTCGCTTATGAGCAGTCCGCCGCCCTGCAAGCTCGTCGGCAGAGGGCAAGCGAAGCAGCAGCAGAGCAAGGATGCCCGCGCGGGGCGCGTGAAGGAGCAGCCTGCGAAGGTGAAGGAGCTTCGTTTGACGCCGCATATCGAAGAGCATGATTACGACACGAAGCTGCGCCAAGCGGAGAAGATGTTGCAAGCAGGGAATGCCGTACAGCTTGTCGTTCGTATACAAGGCAAAGAGGGCGCGCAGGCGAAAGCGCTGCTGGAGCGTCTTGTAACGGATTTGAAGACATCGGGCAAGAAACAATCAGGCATTCAAACCAGCGGCAAGCAAGCGCAGGTACAACTGCTCCCTGTATAGGGATAAGATATACACGATGCATACGAATCGAGAGTKAGGAGACTCATTGTTATATGAGGCAAAACTCATTGTTTAGAGCAGATTGGTGCAGTTGTACTGAATTAGTGAGTCAAACCTCATCCTTCGTGAAGTTAGGTTCATGGGGAGTGAGGTTTGGCTCACTATTTTGTTATGCAGACATGAAATGATGCCGAAGATATGAGGTTAGCTTCATACTTAATGAGCTTAACCTCATTATTGATGGGCAGCGGTAACTTATGTGAGTGTAGGGGATAATAAGGGGAGCGTGAAGCTTAGTAGGATGAGTGAAGCCGGATGTAAATAGGTTGACAGTATTGGAATCATTTAATATCATTTTTTAAAATATAGGAAGTATAAGTTTCACTCTTATCCTTATGCCTATATTTCACCGCGAAACGAATGCTGCACGCTGCCAGAGGACGCCGTTAGCCGTTTACGCTTGTGAAAATCATTATCAATTACATAAGCAATTATGCTTATTCGACAGAAAAGGAGTTTCCGATGCTTCGTAAATTTTTTGCCTATTATAAGCCGTATAAGAAGCTCTTCTTCATCGACTTTTTCTGTGCGGTGCTGCTAGCTGTCCTTGAGCTTATTTTTCCGCTTGCGGTCAGCTATGTCATCAACACGCTCCTGCCCGACGAGAATTGGGGTCTCATTGTAACGGCTTGCGCGGTGCTGCTCGTTGTATATGCGATTAATACGCTGCTTTCTTATGTGGTTACCTATTGGGGGCATATGCTTGGTATCAACATCGAGACGGATATGAGGAAGCAGCTGTTCGACCAAATTCAGAAGCTTAGCTTCCGTTTCTTCGACAATACGAAGACGGGTCATTTGATTTCTCGGATGACGAACGACTTGTTCGAGATTGGCGAGGTTGCGCATCATGGTCCGGAGGACATGTTCATTGCCGCTATGACGCTCATTGGCGCGTTCGGTATTATGCTCTTCATTAATCCAGAGCTCGCTGTCATTACGTTTATCATCGTACCGATCATTATATGGCTCGTGCTGCTGTTCAACGGCAAGATGACGAAAGCTGCGAATCGACTGTTCTCGGATATGGCCGACTTCAACGCGCGGGTCGAGGATACGGTCGGCGGCATTCGCGTCGTGCAGGCGTTCTCGAACGAGAAGCATGAGAGAAAGTTGTTCAAGGTGAACAACTTGCGTTTCCGCGAGACGAAGCTGATCTCGTACAAAATCATCGGCATGAACTCCTCCATCACGTATATGCTTATGCGTCTAGTTTCCGTATTCGTCTTGATCGCGGGAACATGGTATGTGTTGAAGGGCAGTCTGAATTATGGCGACTTTGTTGCGTTCGTTCTGTTGACGAATATTTTCTTCAAACCGATCGAGAAGATCAATGCCGTTATCGAGAGCTATCCAAAAGGTATCGCCGGTTTCAAGCGCTACACGGAGCTGATGGAGACCGAACCTGATATTGCGGATAAGGCTAATGCGGTTGAAGTGGATGGGCTGCAGGGAGATATCGTCTACCGTAACGTATCGTTTGGTTACGAAGGCGTAGCGAAGGTGCTGGAGCATATCGATCTTACGATTCGGGCCGGCGAGACGGTTGCTTTCGTTGGTCCGTCTGGCGCAGGGAAGACGACGCTTTGCAGCTTGCTGCCGAGGTTCTATGAGATCGATGGAGGCAGCATTTCCGTCGATGGGTACGACATTCAGGATATTAAGCTGGAATCGCTGCGCAAGCAGATCGGGATTGTGCAGCAGGATGTATTCCTGTTCGCGGGAACGATACGCGAGAACATCGCTTACGGCAAGCTCGGTGCATCGGATGAGCTGATCATGGAAGCGGCACGGCGCGCGAAGTTGGAAGAGTTCATTCAGTCGCAGAAGGATGGATTGGATACGGTTGTCGGGGAGCGCGGCGTGAAGCTGTCCGGCGGACAGAAGCAGCGTCTCGCCATTGCGCGGATGTTTTTGAAAAATCCGCCAATCCTCATTCTTGACGAAGCGACGTCAGCGCTGGATACCGAGACGGAAGCAGCAATTCAGCAGTCGCTGGCTGAGCTGTCCGTCGGCCGTACGACGCTCGTCATCGCTCATCGATTGGCAACGATCAAAAATGCGGATCGTATCGTCGTCGTCACCGAGGACGGCATCACCGAGCAAGGCCGTCACGACGAACTCGTGGAAGCGGGCGGCATCTACAGCCGCCTCCACAAAGCGCAGTTCGGCGGTGCAGGCGTAGGCGCCAGGTAACGATCAAAAAGGCAGTTCCAACCGGTCATTGACCGCGTAGGAACTGCCTTTTTTTGATTGTGAGCATACGGCGGGACTGCTGAGCGAATAGAGCTAGAAAACAGCTCTATTCAAAAAATCTGGGTGTGTTAGGGGCCGATAGAGATAGAATGTATCTCTATCGCTAAGGGAAAGCGACGAATGTRAGCATACGGAGGGGCAACTGAACGGAATAGAGCTAATAAACAGCTTTATTCAACAAATCGGGGTGTGTTAGGGGCAGATAGAGATAGAAAGTATCTCTATCTGCAGGGGAGAGCGGCGAATGTGAGCATGCGGCGGGTCAGCTGAGCAGAATAGAGCTAATAAACAGCTCTATTCAACAAATCTAGGTGTGCTAGAGGCAGATAGAGATAGAAAGCATCTCTATCGGCAAGGGATTGCGGCGAATGTGAGCATACGGCGGGTCAGCTGAGCAGAATAGGGCTAGAAAACAGCTCTATTCAACAAATTGTGGTGTGTTAGGGGCAGATAGAGATAGAAAGTATCTCTATCGGCAAGGGAGAGCGGCGAATGTGAGCATACGGCGGGGCTATTGAGCGGAATAGAGCTAGAAAACAGCTCTATTCAACAAACCGGGGTGTGTTAGAGGCAGATAGAGATAGAAAGTATCTCTATCGGCAAGGGATTGCGGCGAATGTGAGCATACGGCGGGTCAGCTGAGCGGAATAGAGCTAGAAACAGCTCTATTCAACAAATCGAGGTGTGTTAGGGGCAGATAGAGATAGAAAGTATCTCTATCTGTAAGGGAGAGTGGCGAAATTGAGCATACGGCGGGTCAGCTGAGCGGAATAGAGCTAGAAAACAGCTCTATTCAACAAATCGGGGTGTGTTAGGGGCAGATAGAGATAGAAAGTATCTCTATCGCTAAGGGAAGGTAGCGAATGTGAGCATACTACACAAGCACAAAGAAGAGGCAGGCGCGGCAGTCATCCTGACCTGTCGCACCTGCCTCGTTACTTACCCGTTGCCGCCTTGCGGGGCAGGCGGGTCGGGCTCTTTCACGAGCTTCCGCTTCTCCCAGCGGAATATCATATTCAGCCCTTTATAGATGAGCTTAGACTCCTTCGTTAGCAGCGGGCCTAATATGGCTAGGATCAGCACATATAGCGCAGCGAACGGCTGCAGCAGCTCCATCAAGCCGCCGGCTTTGCCCAGATTAGCCATAATGATCGAGAACTCGCCGCGCGACACAATCGTTAGTCCGATGTTGGACGATGCCTTAGGCGACAGTCCAGCGCTCTTGCCTGCGAACATGCCTGCAACGAAGTTGCCGAGCAGCGTAATGCCGACAGCGCCGAGCGACAGCCATACCGCGCCGCCGAGTGCGAGCGGGTCGATCGTGAGACCGAAGCTGAAGAAGAACAAAGCGCCGAAGAAGTCGCGGAACGGCAAAATCATATGCTCGATCCGTTTCATATGCGTCGTCTCCGCTAATACTAACCCGACGAGCAACGCGCCGATCGCTTCTGCGACATGAATCGTCTCGGAGAAACCGGCGACAAGGAACAAGAAGCCGAAGACGAGCAATAGGAATAATTCGTTGGAGCGAATATTGAACAGCTTGTTAAGCAGCGGGGCAGCCTTCCTGCCAATAATGAGGAATAACAACATGAATCCAAGCGCATAAGAGGCCGAGAGCAACACACCGCCAAGCGACGAAGAGTCGCTGAGCACAAGACCCGACAATACGGATATATACACCGCGAGGAAAATATCCTCGAACATAATGATCCCGAGAATCATCTCTGTCTCCGGGTTCGCCGTCCGTTTTAAGTCGACGAGCACCTTGGCTACGATTGCGCTGGATGAGATGGTCGTTATACCTGCAATGACCATCGTTTCCTCGATAGGAAAGTCGTTAACCCATCCGAACAATAAGCCGAGTGAAAAGTTGATTAAAATATAGATCGTTCCGCCAACCGCGATCGCTTTGCCAGACTTCATGAGTCGACCAACCGAGAACTCGAGACCTAGATAAAATAACAGGAAGAGCACGCCGAGGCGCCCCATGAATTCAATTAATTCAGCGCTGTGAATGAATCTGAAGTCTAGTATGCCGAAGTGAGGCGCATGAGGGCCGACAGCCATACCGATCAATATATAAAAAGGAATAACCGAAAAACGAATTTTTGAAGCTAACAGCCCGACCAAGGCGATGAGTATAACGGCGAGACCGATCTCCAGCACCATGTGGTCCATAATTAACGACTCCCGTTTTGGAGCATGAGCTTAAGCTGTTTAAGGTTCTGCCGTTCACCAGCCACAATAAGGGTCGAGTCTGCTTTGAAAACATAGTCGGGACCTGGATTAATATGCTTAGCTTCTTTCTCGACGGCAGCAATAATCGTTGCCCCGGTCGTTTGGCGAATATCCGCCTCGCCGATCGTTTTGCCGATGCAAGCGGCGTTTGGCTCGATTTTGTACCATTCGATCGTTAGATCATCCAGTGCTACTTCAATCGTTTCGAGTGCCTTCGGCTTGTAAGTCATTCCGCCGATAATAGCGGCAATCTGACGAGCTTCTTCATCCTCAAGCGTTACCATGGAGATGCTGTCATCCGGATCCTCATAGTCAAAATGGTACATTTCACGTCGGCCGTCATCATGAATGATAATGACGAACTTATCGCCTCCGCGCGTAATAATCTGGTATTTGCGTCCGATTCCAGGCAAATCAGATTCTCTAATATTCATTGGGTTTGCCTCCTCATTTTTTTGTAGTTTGTACCAAAAAAATGGGTTCTAACCAATGTAGACCGATGTATATTTAATAGGCTTAAGCAGTAAACGCTTCAAGCGCTGCAGGATGGTCAGACTTAAGGGGGATAAATAAGCGGGCCGTCCCAATAAGACGGCAAGTGATACCTTATAAGCCGCGGGCTTGCGGCGAATAGGCTGAAGCAGCTTGCTTGGGGAGCGCCCGTTCAGAGCAGCGCAGGTCGTTGCGCGGGCAACAGGATTGAACCGGCTGGAGCCGGCCGTCAACTCGAAGTTGTTGCCTGCTTGGTAAGCAAACAGTGCAGTGAGCAGCAGTGGCAAAATAATAAGCAGGTTAAAGAACCGTTTGCGAAACGCGGGTCTTTGGTTGTGCTTCATGCTTATCGTCAATCTCATCTGCTCACCTCCTGCGGCTATATTTATAAGTATATCTTATAAATGACCAAAATCATAGACAATTCCATTTTTTTGTTGGTCGAATAGGTGAACAATTCAAGGCTTATAACCGTGGGATCAATTAGCAACTATATTTTTGCTATTAATCAGCGAACCGGCATTTCCGATATGATAGAATGAATGAAAGTTTTCAATAGAATAGAGCATAACAGAGAGAGGTTGATTGGGATGGGAGCAACAGTGAAGGAGCTGTCGCCGCTTGTGCATGCGCTTGATCTTAAGCCGCATGTCGAAGGCGGATGGTACAAGGAAATTTGGAAAGCTAATTTTGAAATTCCGCAGCAGGTGCTCGGCGCTCCGTATTCGGGACCGCGTTTTGCCGCATCGTCGATTTATTTCTTGCTGCATCCTGAGGAGTTCTCGGACTGGCATACGGTTTACTCCGACGAAGTATGGTTCTGGCATTCGGGAAGCCCGTTGCTGCTCACGCTTGGCGGAACAGAAGCTGACCCGCATACCCGTAAGGAAATTATTGTGGGCCCGGACATTTCCGCAGGACATCAACCACAGGCGCTTGTGCCGGCTAACGAATGGCAGATGGCGAGAGCGCTCGGCGACGAGCCGGTACTCGTATCTTGCGTCGTTGCGCCAGGCTTCCACTATGATGATTTCCGTCTGATCAAAAAATAGGCTCGCTCCAATAAATAAGAGCTTCGCGCGTGGCATAATGCCCGGTCGCGAAGCTCTTATTTTTATTATTCGTTTTGCCGCAGCGAATTAATGAACAGCTCGATTAAGGCGGGATCCCACTGTGTTCCCTTGCCTTCCTTCAGAATCGCTAGGGCGTGCTCGCGAGTCATTCCTTTACGGTACGGCCGATCCGATGTCATCGCATCGAAAGCGTCGGCAATGGCAATAACTCGGCCAAGCAGAGGAATGTGCTCTCCTGCGAGCCCGTCGGGATAACCGCGTCCGTCATAGCGTTCATGATGGGAGCGTACGCCCGGAAGCAGATCGGCCATCGCGTCCGCAGGCTCAATCTGCTTCAATATATTTTCGCCCAGTCCCGGGTGTGCCTTAATCTGATTAAACTCCTCGTCCGTTAGCTTGCCATCCTTCAACAGCACCGAGTCACGAATGCCGATTTTGCCGATGTCATGAAGCAGAGCCGACTTGCGCAGCAGTTCAATCTCGGTTTGCGGCCAGCCAGCCTGCTCGCCGATCGCGACGGAATATTCGGCAACGCGTTCCGAATGACCCGCGGTATAGGTGTCGCGCGCGTCAAGCGCGGCAGCAAGCGTGAAGAAGTAGCTTTGGTGAAGCTGCTTATTACGCTCATCCCTCTCCTGCAGACCTTCGATCATATGGTTGAAGCCTGCGACCAGCTTCGAAAATTCATCGGAATGAATATCTTCCGCGCGGGTGTCGTAATGGCCGTTCTGCACGGCAATCATCGCAGCTTGGAGCTTGTGGATCGGATCCTCAATATTGCGAGATAGGAGCGAGGCGCCGAACAAGGAGAAGAAGACGCCGATAACAAGAATGATACCGGCCCATTGCCAATAGGCGGAGGTGCCCCCGCCGTCCAGTCCTTCAAGCCTGATCTGAGCCGCAAGACTATGCAAGAGCAGTGGAAGCGTACCGATTAAAAAAGCGCTTAGCAGAAACTTCGTGCGAATCGAAGCAAATACTTGGCCGCCGAGGGTCAGATCCTGCCCATAGAGTGCTACATGTTTGTTGCGCATATAGGTGACAACAGGTCGAATAGCCCGTGCGGTCAGGAAAAATTCAATCATGGCATGCATACTGGCAACGAGCAGCGCGCCAACGGAAGCAAGTCCGATATAATAATAAGGGAACGAGAGCCATTCCATTTGGATGAAAATATAGCTCATTGCAATAGCCGGCACCGATATGCCGAGCAGATGAGGTCCGAAAGTCCGCTTCAGCGACAGTACCGGAAAGCGGTGCGTTTGTATATAAGCTTTGCGAAGCTGCTCCGCTGTTGGCTGATCGGACAGGAAAGCGACTTGAATCGGCTTTGCATGCCGATAGAATACGAACAGCTCGCAGGCAAGCATAATGAGCAAAGAAGCGAATAAGATGACGCCGAGCACGAAGCCTTCGCCTTGGGGCAGCTTAAGCGTGGAGAAAATGATGATGCCCCCGACTCCGAGCACGGCGACGGTCGATCCAAATACATAGTTGTAGACGAGCTGGAGGAGGAAAGCACGATATACGCTTGCGGGAGTTTGTTGGTGCGGATCTAGTTGCTTCAATGGGATCATTCCTCTTTTCACAGCTTCATGATATAGTTCCTATTACCTATATTAACAATCGGCATATGGAGAGCGGAATTGAAGTTCATTTCCATGTACATACATGGGTATATTTTACATATGGTTATATAATTTAGCGGATTGCGGTTGCGACCAAAATTAGCTAAAATAGGTATAGTTCCTTTTTGATAGAGTCATAGATTACGAACGAATTGTTCGATTATGCCAATAGCAAACCATTTGAAAGAGTGGGACGCAAAGTCTGGAGTCTACAGCGCCTAAGGCGCTATGATCGTCCGACCGCCATGAATCTCGTATTCGTGTGCGGTCTTTTTTATTTTTTTTGATAGGGAGGGTATATCATGAGAAAAGCATTTCGTAAGAGCGCATCACTAGTCGTGACTGGGGTCATCGTCTTCGGCATTCTATGCAACGCTTTTGTATTTGGAGCAGGCGGAGGCAACAGCTCTGTGCTCGGTACGGCAGGCAGTTACAACGTGTTCATGCTCGGTGACTTTAAGCTGTATTACGAGCAAGTCGAAGGTGGACTGGCGGCCGGAGGAGATATTGATATAACCGGATTTGGCGTCAATCGAGCGAATGCATCGGGAGACATTGGCTTAGTGGCGGGCGGAGAACTGAAGTTCACGAATGGTCAAATTGATTATGGCGATGCCTACTACGGAACGCTTCATTCAACATCGGCCTTCACGCTCGTAAGAGGCAATAAGCATCAAGGGGCACCTATCGATTTTGAAGCAGAAGCTGAATATTTGTTGAATTTGTCCGCTGAGCTGGCAGCTTTGCCGACCAACGGCACAACAAGCAAAGATCAATACAATTCGAATAAAACGACTTTAAAGGGAACAGACCCTCAGCTCAATGTATTTACAGTAGGGTATGATCTGAATGAGGTATGGCTGGACGTTCCAAATGGCTCGACAGTGATTATTAACGTTACGGGTGCGACTCGATCAATGGGGTGGCAAGGTTATTTTGGCTTTGACGATAAAGACCGCCAATCTAAAATATTGTTTAACTTCCCGGATGCTACGGCGCTGACGCTCGGCAATAGTGGGGTCAAGGGCAGTCTATTAGCGCCACAGGCTGATATTACGGCAACGAGCGGCAATATCGACGGCATATTAGTAGGAGCTTCGCTCACGAAAGGCAGAATTCAGCCGCATTGGGTACCTTTCGAGGGGGAGATACCGCTAGCGACGCCAACACCTAGCCCGTCGGCGACGCCTTCTCCGACACCGACACCGACAGTAACACCGTCGGCGACGCCGATACCAACGCCGACAGCGACACCGTCGGAGACACCGACAGCAACACCGACACCAACGCCGACAGCAACACCGTCGGAAACGCCGACACCAACGCCGACAGCAACACCGTCGGAGACGCCGACACCAACGCCGTCAGCGACACCGTCGGAGACGCCGACGGCAACACCGTCGGAGACACCGACAGCAACACCAACGGCAACACCGTCGGAGACGCCGACACCAACGCCGACAGCGACACCGTCGGAGACACCGACAGCGACGCCGACGGCAACACCGACACCGACGGCAACTCCATCGGAGACGCCGACAGCAACACCGACGGCAACGCCGACAGCGACACCAACGGCGACGCCAACGTCGACACCAGTCGTAACGCCATCACCGGCGCCGACGCCGATGCCGACGGGAACTCCGATACCGGAGGCAACGGTTACTCCTGAGCCTACAGTGTCACCTGATCCAACGCCGACGCCTTCCGATGAAGTGATTATTGATGAAGAAGAAGTGCCGGGAGGCTCACCGGATGAAGGCGGAGCGCCTGAAGATGGCGAGGAGCAAACTACGGATGACGAAGAAGTAACGGTAGACGATGAAGAAATAGGCTTAGGGACACCGGAAGATGGTTCAGTGGATGTTGATACATTGCCTAAGACAGGCGATAGCAGCACCATGCCGTTCTACATGGCTGGATTGGTAATCGTAATGCTAGGATTTCTGATCCGCTTTTCTGCACAGAAGAAATAAGAGCAACGACTAATAATTAAAGGGCTGTTCCTTAAGCGGTTATCCGCTCGTGGAACAGCCCTTTGCATTTGTATAAGCTACATTATGAAGGCAATATGATCTTTTGACCCGGGAAGATGAGGTCTGCATTCGTTAACTTATTAAGATCGCGAAGCACCTGCCATGTCGTTCCGTATTTCTTAGCAATCGCCCATAGCGTATCGCCTTTTACAACGATGTAGGCCGAGGCTGCAGGCTCGGGTTTTGGTTCAGGCTTAGGTTCTGGTTTCGGTTCAGGTTGCTCGGGCTCGGGCTTCGGCTCGGGTTCAGGGGAAGGAGTGGCGGGTTTCACTCCTTCCTTAATGCGTCCCTCAATGGTTGGATTTGCTTTGCCAAGCTTCTGAATATAAGCGATGAGCGCTTCATCCAGCGCGCCGTACATGCCGGCTTGCGGATACTTGCCGAACATGGTGTACTCATCGCCGCCCGCAGCTATGAAGTCATTCGTGGCAAGGGTGTATGTCGCGGCTTCATCCAATGGTTTGCCGCCGATTGTGACGGAATGAACGCGCTCCCCTTTGACTGCTTCCTTGTCGATTTTGAAAGCGGCGCCGGACACTTGCGGGAAAGCGCCCTTCGGATTCGGATAATCAGAGACGCCGTTCTCGAGCGCGGCTTTGATATCTGCGCCGGTTACTTTGAGCGTCACGATCTGATTCCCGAACGGCAGAACGGTAATGACTTCGCCTTTCGTAATCGGGCCAGCATCGATAGAAGCGCGAATCCCTCCGCCGTTCGTAAGCGCAACATCAGCTCCCGAGATGTCGGCCAAAGCGTCGGCAACCAGGTTGCCAAGGTTCGTCTCGCTTGCGCGTACTTTCTCCCTTGCGCCTTCAAGAGCAACGGACGATTCGCCAACTTGCTCTGCGAGAATCGTCTCTTGGCTCTTCAGCGTGGCTGCAACAAGCTCAGCGACTTCGGCGTTCGGCGTGATTTCCGCTGCCTCGGCTTGGTTGATAAGCGTCGCTTGCTTCTTAACGACAGCACCATTCTCGACCCAAAAGTCAACGACGCCGACGTATTTCGTATACTCGCCCGCGCTGACAATCAGTGTGCCATTGTCGCCTACAAGGCCGTCTTCAAGAACGGTATGACTGTGTCCATCGACAAAGATATCGATGCCCGCTACGGCTTTGACGACCCGAAGACTCGTGTCATAGCTGGACTTGTCCTGTCCGAGGTGGCCGACCGCAATGATGACGTCGGTCTTGTCCTTTAGCTCATCGACAATAGCTTGCGCTTCCGATGCGGAGTCGGTGAAGTGAAGCCCCGCCACGTTCTTCGGATGCGTCTTGTACACCGTCTCTGAAGTCGAAAGACCGAAGATGCCGATCTTTACGCCGTCAATTTCTTTGATGATATACGGCTCGAAGACCCGTTTGGCGCCTAGTCCTTTGATATTGGCGCTCAGCATTGGAAACTTCAGCTTGCCGGCAAGCTCGATCAATCTCGCCGAGCCATAATTGAATTCATGGTTGCCTGGCACCATAGCGTCATAGCCCATCTTGTTCATCGCGGCTACGACACTTTCGCCGTTGACCAAAGTAGCGAAGGTCGTGCCGTGAATGGCATCTCCGGCATCAATGGCCAATGTATTCGGATTTTTGCTCTTGTAGTAATCGATTATGCCGGCCACCTTGGCGAAACCCATCTCGCCACTCGTGGCCTCGACGGCACGAGCGTGCATGTCGTTCGTGTGCAGCAGCGTGATATGTTTCCCTGTCTGTTCCGTCGCATCCTCTGCCGCAGCGCTGCCCATAAGTCCAAGCACCAAGGCGCTGGCGAGCAATGCTGACGTCAACCATTTGAACCTTTTACGCATGATTTGCTCAATCCTCCATATCTATATATTTGGTTAAAGCCCACCAGTAATATTCTACATTTTCCCACTAATTCCTTTTATATTATCAGAAAATTCTGATCTAAAACTCACTCGAAGTTCGCGGCGGTGTAGGCAGAATAGGCTGTGAAATGCAGTCTATTGGCACAAACATAGACTACATGAGGGGYAAYAAGCTGTGAAATGCAGCTTAAGAATGGTGAGAACGACGATGGTGGAGGGAGCGGGCGGCGGTGTAGAAAGAATAGGCTGTGAAATACAGCTTATCGGCACAAACATAGGCTACTTGAGGGGTAATAAGC